>JALOTC010000129.1 GCA_025458085.1 Cypionkella sp.
ACGCGGGCAGGGGTGAGGAGTTCGGTAAAGACATCGAGCTTGTCGCGCCCCACGGGGTAGGTGATGAGCACTTGGTCGCGGAAATCCTCGGCCTCGATCCTCTCTTTTTGCGCCAAGGGGTTCTGGGAGGAGGCGACGAAGGTGGGGTGATAGTCGAACAGCGGGTTGAAGGTGATGCCGGGCAGGGGTTCGGGGTTGGAGGAGATCACGAGGTCTACCTCTTCGCGCAGGAGTGCAGGGAAGCTGTCGAAGGCTAACCCTGCGCGGATATCGACATCCACCTCGGGCCAGGCGTGGCGGAAGAGTTCCAGAACGGGAAAGAGCCAGTCGAAACAGGCGTGGCACTGGATGGCGATGTGGAGGCGGCCTGTTTTGCCGGAGCGCAGGGCGCGAAATTCCTCCTCCATCAGTTCGATCTCGGGCAGGATGCGGTCGGCGGCGCGCTCCATCCCGGCCTGATCCTCAAGGTTCGCCACCTGATGGGACAGGGCCGATTGCGTCATGTTCAGCATCTCGGCCGCGCGGGCGAGGCCGCCCGCCTGATGGATGGCGCGGATGGTGCGGAGGTGGCGGAGTTCGATATACATGAGGTGAACCACAAGATGATCGTGAAGATTATGAATTGGTCTCACGAAAGCGAATCTGCGACAAGGGGGCATTGCAAGGAGATTGTCATGGCCACGCCGCGTATCAGCTTTGAATTCTTTCCGCCCCAGACGCTGGATGCGTCCTTCCGGCTGTGGGAAACGGTTCAGGCACTGGCGCCGATGCAGCCGGAGTTCGTCTCGGTCACCTATGGCGCGGGCGGGACGACCCGCAAGCTGACCCATGAGGCGGTGGGGGCGATTGGCAAGAATTACGGGCTGAATGTGGCCGCGCACCTGACCTGTGTCGATGCGACCAAGGCGGAGACGCTGGAGATTGCCGAAAGCTATGCGGCGGCGGGCGTGCGCGAGATTGTGGCGCTGCGCGGCGATGCGCCGAAAGGGGCCACGCGCTTTACCCCGCATCCCGAAGGGTTCAAGGATTCGGTCGAGTTGATCGAGGCTTTGGCCGCGACCGGCAAATTCAAACTGCGCGTGGGGGCCTACCCCGAGCCGCACCCCGATGCCGCCGATACGCTGGCCGATGTGCGCTGGCTCAAGCGCAAGATCGACGCGGGCGCGACCAGCGCGATCACCCAGTTCTTCTTTGATGCCGAGACCTTCTTCCGCTTCCGTGACCTGTGCGCGAAGGAAGGGATCACGGCGCCGATCCTCCCCGGCATCCTGCCGATCATCAGCTGGGAAGGGGCGAAGAAATTCGCGCTGCGCTGTGGGTCCAAGGTGCCTGCCAAGCTGGATGAGGCGTTTCAGACCGCGATCCGCGATGGGCGCGAGGAGCTTTATGCCTTGGCCCATTGCACGCAGCTTTGCGACAAGCTGCTGGAGGGTGGGGTTGAGGACCTGCATTTCTACACGCTGAACCGCCCGCATCTGACGCGCGAGGTTGTGCGCGCGCTGGGCATCCAGCCCGAGGTCACGCTGGAAAAGGTGGCCTGAGGCTTTTCCCTGCTGGCATTTCCGAAGTCTCCCTGACCCTGTCCTGTGGACGGGGTCTTTTTTTGTGCGCGGCGCGGCTGGGTGGTTCCTAAGCCCGCGCGGTTCGGTTTATCGTTGCGGGAATGAACGGGGGAACCATGCCAAAGCCGATCTTCATCCTGAACGGGCCGAACCTGAACCTTTTGGGCAAGCGCCAGCCCGAGATTTATGGGGCCGAGACTTTGGCCGATGTGGAGGCGGCTTGCGCGCGGTTGGCGGGGGAGTTGGGGTTGGGCCTGCGGTTTCACCAATCGAACCATGAGGGCCAGATCATCGATTGGGTGCATGAGGCGCGCGACGCTGGGGCGGGGGTGATCATCAACCCCGGTGCCTTTACCCATACCTCCATCGCCATTCTGGATGCGCTGAATGCCTTTGATGGCCCGGTGCTGGAGGTGCATATCTCAAACGTCCACAAGCGCGAGGCGTTTCGGCATCATTCCTATGTGAGCCTGCGGGCCGAGGGGGTGATCGCGGGGTTCGGGACGGAAGGGTATCTGCTGGCGCTGCGGCGGATGAAAACGCTGGTGGGGGCGTGATGCTGCCTGTGAACCGGTTCAAGGCGGGGTTGCGTGCGGGGCGCCAGCAGATTGGCCTGTGGAATTCGCTGCCCGGCCCGATGGTGGCCGAGTTACTGGCGACCTGCGGCTATGACTGGCTGGTGATCGATACCGAACATGCGGTGACGGATATTCCCGATACGCTGGCGATGATGCAGGCGATGGCGGCGCATCCGGTTTCGTGCTGATCAAGCGCTGTCTGGACCTTGGGGCGCAGACTTTGGTCATTCCTTTCGTTCAGACGGCGGAAGAGGCGCGGGCGGCGGTTGCGGCCATGCGGTATGCGCCGCGCGGGATCCGCGGCGTGGCGGGGATGACGCGGGCGAGTGGGTTTGGCCGGATCGTCGATTATGCCACGCGGGCCGAGGAGGAACTCTGCCTGATCGTGCAGGTGGAAACGGCGGAAGCCGTGGGCCGGATTGCCGAGATCGCGGCGGTCGACGGGGTGGATGGGATTTTCATCGGTCCCGCCGATCTGGCGGCCAGCATGGGACATGCGGGGCAGGGGCGCCACCCCGAGGTGGTGGCGATGATCGAGCGCGCGGTGCGCGCCATTGTGGCGGCGGGAAAGCCTGCGGGGATTTTGACGCTGGACCCTGCTTTCGCGCGCCAATGCATGGGTTGGGGCACGACCTTCACCGCTGTGGGCATGGATATCGCGCTGCTCGCGCAGGCGGCGCGGGGCCTCAGGGCGGGGTTCGCGCCCGATGCGGGCGGCTGATCTGGCGATGGGGGACGGGGTTTTTCGCCCCCATCCGGCGGCGCGGCTGATCCTGCCTTCGGGCGAAGGGGCGGCTTTGGACGCCTCCTTTGATGCGCTGCCGCAGGGCGATGGGGCGGGCGCGCTTCTTGCCGTGCTCGGCGCGCGCGGGCGGGCCTTTCGCATTGGCGGCGCGGGGGCGCTGGAGGCGGACGCGGGGGAGTTCGAGACGCTGACGGGCGGCAGCCTTGGCCAGCCGCGCCGGGTGGTGCGCAGCCAAGCCAGTTGGCTTGCGAGTTTTGCCGTGAATGCGGGGCTGTTCGGGATTGGCCCCGGCGTGCGGGTGGCCGTGCTTGGGTCTTTTGTCCATTCGCTCGCGCTTTATGGCGCGTTGGAGGGGATTTGCTTGGGGGCGGAGGTGCATCCGCTTTCCGGGTTGCGGCCAGATCGGCAGGCGCAGGCCATGGCGGTGCGGGGGATCGGGGTGATCTATGCCACGCCCGCGCAATTGCGGGCCGTGCTGGCGGCGGGGGTGGCCTTGCCGCTGCTTTCCCATGTCATCCTTGGGGGGGCGCGGGTGGATGGGGCCTTGCGTGCGGCCTTGGCCCGCCTCGCCCCAAGCGCGCGGCTGACCGTGTTTTACGGCGCGGCAGAGACGAGTTTCATCACGCTCGCCGGGCCAGAGCGGGCGGAAGACAGCGTGGGCCAGCCCTATCCGGGTGTGCGGCTGCGGATCGGGGCGGATGGGGTGATCTGGGTCGCCAGCCCCTATCTGTTCCGTGGCTATGCCGGGGCGGATCGGGGCGGCGCGGTCTGGGATGGAGAGTGGCTGAGTGTGGGGGAAGTGGGCAGGCTGGGGCCCGAGGGGCTGATCTTGCGGGGGCGCGCGGGGCGGATGGTGACGGTCGCGGATCGGAATGTGTTCCCCGAAGAGATCGAGGCGCTCTTGGAGGCCCTGCCCGGCGTGGCGCGGGCGGCGGTGCTGCCGATGGAGGATGGCGCGCGGGGCCATGTGCTGGTGGCGCATCTGCAAGGCGATGCGCAGGCGGGGGAGGCGATTTTGCGCGCCTTGCGCCTGCGGCTTGGCCCGATGATCGCGCCGCGCGCGCTGATCTGGCACGAGGAGTGGCCGATGCTCGCCTCTGGCAAGACAGACCTTGCGGCGCTGGCCGAACGGGGGATGGGATGGCGGTGATCTTGGCCGCGCGGCGCACGGCGGTGGTGCCGCGCGGGGGGGCGTTTGCGCGGCTCTCGATCGAGGATTTGGCTGCGCCCGTGCTGCGCGCCTGCATCGCGGATGCGGGGGTGACCCGCGTGGATGAGCTTTGGTTGAAAGCGGCGCGGCAGAGGTGGTTCTGGCGGGGGGCGTGGAAAGCTATTCCCGCCGCCCCCTGCGCCTTGCCACAGACCCGGAGGGCGGGCCGCCCATAGCCTATGACGAGGCGCCCTTTACCCCTTGGCCGGACCGTGACCCCGGCATGACGGAGGCGGCGGCGGCGCTGGCCATGGCGTGCGACCATGCAGCGGCGGCGCAGGCGGAGTGGGCAATGGCAAGCCATGCCAAGGCGCTGGCCCGCGCGGATTGGCCCGAGATCGTGGCGATCCATGGCCAAAGGCGCGATCCGTTCACCCGCGCGCTGACGCCTGCCTTGGCCGCGCGCGCCAAGGTGCTGGAGGGCAGCATCACGGCGGCAACGGCAGCGGTGGCGGCCGATGCGGCGGCCTTTTGCCTGGTGGCGGCAGATCACCTCGTCCGACCGGGGGCCTTGCGCCTTGTCGCGGGCGTCACGCGCGGGGGCGATCCGACCCAGCCGGGGCTGGCCCCGGTGCGGGCTGTGGCGGAGGCTTTGGCGCGGGCAGGGCTTTCCCCCCAAGACCTCGCACAGGCCGAGGTGATGGAGGCCTATGCGACCCAAGCCATGGCCTGTGTCGAAGGCGCAGGGCTGCCGCCTGTCATCGTCAACCCCGGTGGCGGGGCCTTGGCGCGGGGGCATCCGATTGGTGCCTCGGGTGCCATCTTGATGGTGCGGCTTTTTGCCGATCTGCCCAAAGGCGGTTCCGGTCTTGCCACGATCGCGGCGGCGGGCGGAATCGGCACTGCTGTCGTGGTTGGCCGCTAATCCCTCGGCCTGTCTTCATCTGTTTACAAATATCCTCGGGAGGGGTTCGGGGAGGGCAGACAGCCCTCCCCGAGGGCGATCAATCCGGACCACGGTTGTTCTTCGCCAATTTACCCGCGGGACAGAAGCGCGCCGGGCCGTGCGCGGGCGATGGCTTGGGTCACAAGGCCCGCGAGCACCGCCTTGACCAGATCGCCGGGTAGGAAGGCGAAGGCGAGATAGCTTGCCTCGGTCAGGCTCAGGTCCAGCACCAAGGCCATGCCTGCGATGCCAAAGGGGTAGAGGACCCCAATCCCCCCGATCACCGCGCCCGCCATGGCGGCCGTGAGGGGGGGGAGCGTGGTGCGCTCCATCACCCAACCCGCGACAAAGGCGGCAACGGGAAAGCCCAAAAGGAAACCCACGGATGGCCCGGCAAAAACGCCAAGCCCCCCGCGCCCGCCTGACAGCAGTGGCAGGCCAAGCGCCACGAGCAGCAGGAACAACAGCACGGCGAAAGCGCCGCGTTTGGCGCCAAGGATGGTGCCGCAGAGCATGATGCCAAGGGATTGTCAAGGCCCAGCACGGCGATCAGCGCGGCGAACAGGGCGATATGGGTCAGGCTGCGTTCCATGGGCATCTCCGATCTTGGTCTGGCGGCTTTACCCCGCGCCGCCCCTTGCCCGCAAGGCTTCGGCCACGTGGTCGGCATCGTCCAGCGCGGCGAGTGCGGCAGGCGGCAGCATCCGCCAGCCGGGGCGGCGGGGGCTGCGGGCGGCAAAGGCCATGCGGATCTGCGCCACGCGGTCCGACAGAACGGGGATGAAGCGGATGACCAGCGCGATGGCCAGCGCCAGCCGCGCAGGCGGCAACAGCGGCGCAAGCGGCCGGGCGAGCCGTTCCAGCACCGGCAGCATGTCGGAGAGCCGCGTGGTCATGGTGACAAGGTTCGCCGCCGCGACGGCGGCACTGAGGCGGATCAGGATGGCAAGGCCCGCCAAAACCTCGCCCCGCCAGAGATGCCAAAGGAAGACCACGGCGGCAAAGGGCCAGAGCGGGCGCAAGAGCCGCGCGCCATGGGCGAGGAAAGCCGCGCCGCCAAAGAGATGGAGCGCCGCCACAAGGGCGAGTGCCGCGCCAAGGAGGGGCAGGGCATCGGTGGCAAAGAGCAGAAGGGTAAAGCCCGCCAGCGCCGCGAGTTTGCCCCCGGCGGGCAGGCGGTGGAAGGGCGTTTCAACCGGCGAGGTCAGCGTCAGCATCTTGCGCCCCCAGCCTGTTCATTTCCCGCAAGAAGGCGGGCAAGACCTGATCGGGCGGGCCGTCGGCGGCCACGCGCCCTGCCTCTAGCCAGATCACGCGGTCTGCGCCTGCCACGGTCGCCGGATCATGGGTGATCGTCACCAGCCGTTGCGGCAGGGCGGCAAAGACCCGCGCAAGCCGCATCTGCGTGGGCAGGTCGAGGCCGGACAGCGGCTCGTCCAAGAGGATCGTGCCGGGGTCCATCAGAAGGATGGATTGCAGGCACAGCCATTGCTTTTGGCCTTGGCTGAGCGTGGCCACCGGGGCCTTGGCCCAGGCGCTGCGCCCTTCGCGGGCCAGATGGGCGGTGATGCGGGCCGCGGCCTCCTCCCGCGACAGGCCTTGCTGGACAAGGCCGAAGGCCAGTTCCTCGGCCACGGTGGGGAAAAGGATCTGGTGGTCGGGGTTCTGGAACAGGATGCCAAGGCGGGGCAAAAGTGCGCGGCGGTCGGCGAAAGGGTCGATGCCATCGACGCGGACCCGGCCCGTGCTGGGCGCGATCAGCCCCGCGATCAGGCGCAGAAGCGTGGTCTTGCCCGAACCGTTGCGGCCAAGGATGGCGATCCGCGCCTCGGTCAGATGCAGGGTAATGTCCGAGAGCACCGCGCGCCCGGCCAGCGTTACGCCCGCGTCTTGCAGCGACAGGCCGCGTGTCGCGGGGGCATCCGGGGGCGTGGCGGGCATGTCTGGCAGGCTTTGCAAAAGAAAGGGGCTTGCCCGGTCATACCGGGCAAGCCCCTTGATGCCAAGCGGTGCCTGAACTCAGCGGCAGGGCGCGATGAAGGTCTGCCCGCGTGCGTCGCGGTAATAGCACTGGCCCGCTTGCGGCGCGGTTCCGACGAGGGTGGATGCTGCCACGCCCAGCGCCGCGCCGATCAGCGCGCCTTGGGTGCGGTCGGAATCCGAAGAAACAGCCGCGCCGACGGCGGCACCGCCAAGGGCGCCAAGCGCGGCGTTCTGTTCGGCGGTCTGGCAACCGGCAAGGCCGAGCGCCAGAAGCGGCAGGATCAGAAATGTCTTTTTCATAGGGTCCTCATGAGTCGGAATAGACGTGCCCCGACTGTGACACGAACCGGGCTGATATCCGATATCATTCTTCACTCTGCCCGGATATTGGCCTGTTTCCCGCCGGTTTGCCGCCTTAGCCGGCGCGGGCGGCGGCGACAGAGGCCTCCAGAATCTCCATCGCCTCGGCGAAATGCGCATCGGGGATGGTGATGGGGGCAAGGAAGCGGACGACATTGCCATAGACCCCGCAGGTGAGCAGGATCAGGCCGCGCTTTTGCGCCTCCATCCGCACACGGGCGGTGAAGCCTGCATCGGGCTCGTGGGTGGTGGCATGGCCGAATTCCACCGCGACCATGAAGCCGGGGCCACGAATATCGATGATTTCAGGCGTGGTGGCGCGGATTTCCTCCAGCTTTTGCTTGAGACGGCTGCCGAGTTCATTGGCCCGCGCACAGAGGTTTTCTTCCTCGATCACATCCAGAACCGCATGAGCCGCGGCGATGCCAAGCGGGTTGCCCGCATAGGTGCCGCCCAGACCGCCGGGGTTGGCGGCATCCATGATCTCGGCCTTGCCCGTGACCGCGGCCAGAGGCAGGCCGCCGGCAAGCCCCTTGGCCATCGTGGTGAGGTCTGCGGCGACGCCATGCGCCTCCATCGCGAAAAGGGCGCCAGTGCGGGCAAAGCCTGTCTGCACCTCATCGGCGATCATCACGATGCCGTGGTCATCGCAGAGTTTGCGAATCGCGCGGACCAGATCGGTGGGCGCGGGATAGAAGCCGCCTTCGCCCTGTACGGGTTCAAAGATGATGGCGGCGACGCGGGCCGGGTCGAGATCGGCCTTGAAGAGCTTTTCCATCCCCTTCATCGCATCCGCGGTAGAAATGCCATGCGGCCCCATCGGGAAGGGCACGTGATAGACATCGGGCATCATCGCGCCGAAACCCTTTTTATAGGGCTCCACCTTGCCGGTCAGCGACATGCCCATGAAGGTGCGGCCATGAAAGCCGCCACCAAAGGCGATCACGGCATTACGGCCCGTGGCGATGCGGGCGATTTTCACCGCGTTTTCGCAAGCCTCGGCCCCGGTGGTGACGAAGATGGTTTTCTTGGCGAAATGGCCCGGCACCTTGGCGTTCAGCCGTTCGGCCAGCCGGATATAGGGTTCATAGGGCATGACCTGATGGCAGGTATGGGTGAATTTCCGCATCTGCGCCTCGACCGCCGCCATCACCTTCGGGTGGCAATGGCCGGTATTCACCACCGCGATTCCGGCGGCAAAGTCGATGTAACGGTTGCCTTCGATATCCCAGACCTCGGCATTCAGCGCGCGGTCGGCGTAGATCTGGGTCATCATCCCCACCCCGCGCGAGATGGCGTCATCGCGGCGCTTGGCAACTTCGGCGTTCAGCATGGTCAGGCTCCCTTGCGGCCTTCATTGGGTTGTCTGATGACATTTGATCAAAAATTTGGGCCTGCGTCTATCGCCAGAACGACGCGGGCAGGGTGATTTTCGCCGCCGAAGTGGGCTTGGGCTGTGCCTTGCGGCGATTCACCTCGTGTTAACCCTGTCCGGTGCAAAAAGGATTCGCGGATGAGGCGGAGGCGGACATGGGACAGACATCCAAACCCACACCCCACCCCACACCCCTGGACGATGACCCGCTGGATTGTCTTCGTCTCATCCGTTCCCGGCGGGTCGGTGCCGTTACCTGGCACCGGCTCGTCGGGGATCATGGGTCGGTTGCGGGGGCTTTGGCCGCGCTGCCCGACATTGCCCGCGCGGCGGGCGTTGAGAATTATGCGCCCTGCCCGGCAGAGGTGGCGCGGCACGAACTGGCTGCGGGGCGCGCGGCGGGGGCGCGGCTGATCTGTTTTGGCGCGCCGGATTATCCCGAACTTCTGGCCGAACTGCCCGATGCGCCGCCGGTTCTGTGGGTCTTGGGCGATGCGGGGCATCTGTCGCGGCCGATGGTGGCCATGGTGGGCGCGCGCAATGCCTCTTCCCTCGGGCTGCGCATGGCGCGGCGCTTGGCCGAAGGGCTGGGGCAGGCGGGCATCATCACCGCTTCGGGCCTTGCGCGCGGGATCGACGCAGAGGTGCATCGCGCCACGCTGGAGGCGGGAACGGTGGCGGTGCTGGCGGGGGGCGTGGATGTGCCCTACCCCGAAGAAAACGCGGGCCTTTACGCCGACTTGCGCGCCAAGGGCTGTGTGCTGTCTGAGCAACCCATGGGGATGCAGCCGCAGGCGCGGCATTTTCCGCTGCGCAACCGCATCATCTCGGGCCTTGCCCGTGCGGTGGTGGTGGTGGAGGCGGCGGTGCGGTCGGGTAGCCTGTTGACCGCGCGCGCGGCGCTGGATCAGGGGCGGGAGGTTCTGGCCGTGCCGGGCCATCCTTTCGATGCCCGCGCGGGCGGCTGCAACCAGTTGATCCGCGATGGGGCCACGCTGGTGCGCGGCCCGGCCGATGTGCTGGAGGCGCTGGATATTCCGGCGCGGGACGCAGTGCTGCCGCAGCGCGTGGGTGCTGCGCCTGCCCTGGCCATTCCCATGCCTGCTGCTGGTCCACCGCCGATGCCCTTGGCCGATCATGCCGCGCTGCATGCTCAGATTCTGGCCCGCCTTGGCCCTAGTCCTTTGGCCGAGGATCAGTTGATCCGCGATCTTTCATTGCCACCTGCTGCGGTGACGGCGGGCCTTGTCACGCTGGAGCTTGAGGGGCGTGTCCTGCGCGCGGCAGGCGGCATGGTGGCAAGGGCGGAGTGAGCGCGTTCCTCCCAATCTCCCTTCGATTCCGCCTATTCCCCTCCCGGTCAGATGCAGGCCGGGCTGCGCCTCGGCGCGGGCAGGGGCAGGGTGGCGCGATGTTGCATTGACAATCGCGCCGCTTGCCCTCCATCTTGCCGCGCCCTTGGGCCACGCTTTGTGACCCGATCTTGTGCTTGTGTTGCAAAGGAATTTTCATGCCTGTCGTCGTTGTCGAGTCTCCGGCCAAAGCCAAGACAATCAACAAATATCTCGGCTCCGACTATACGGTTCTGGCCTCTTATGGCCATGTGCGCGATCTGCCTGCCAAGGATGGTTCGGTCGATACCGAAAGCGATTTTGCCATGACATGGGAAGTGGCGGCAGAGTCGAAAAAGCATGTGCGCGCGATTGCCGAGGCGTTGAAAACCGATGACACGCTGATCCTTGCCACCGACCCTGATCGCGAGGGGGAGGCGATCAGTTGGCACCTGCGGGAGGCGCTGGCCCCCAGCCTGAAGAAGGGCAAGAAGGTCTCTCGGGTCACCTTCAACGCCATCACCAAGGATGCGGTGACCAAGGCGATGCAGCACCCGCGCGAGATTGATACGCCGCTGGTCGAAGCTTATCTCGCCCGCCGCGCGCTCGATTACCTCGTGGGCTTTACCCTCTCGCCCGTGCTCTGGCGCAAGCTGCCGGGGGCGAAATCGGCGGGGCGCGTGCAATCGGTCTGCCTGCGGCTGATCGTGGAACGCGAGATGGAGATCGAGGCCTTTCGCGCCCGCGAATATTGGACGGTGGGGGCCACGCTTGCCACGCCGCGGGGGCAGGAATACGCCGCGAGGCTGATCGTTCTGGGCGGGCGGAAGTTGGACAAATTCGACATTCCGACGGCCGAGGCTGCCGAATTGGCGGTGAAGGCTGTCACTTCTCGAACATTGGCGGTGCAATCGGTGGAGGCCAAGCCCGCCACCCGCAACCCTTACCCGCCCTTCATGACCTCCACCCTCCAGCAAGAGGCGAGCCGCAAGTTCGGCATGGGGGCCAAGCAATGCATGAATGCGGCGCAGCGGCTCTATGAAGCGGGGCATATCACCTATATGCGGACTGATGGCATCGACATGGCGCCCGAGGCGGTGATGGCCGCGCGCGATGCGATCAAGGCGCGGTTTGGCGCGAATTACCTGCCCGACAGCCCGCGCATGTATAAGAACAAGGCCAAGAATGCGCAGGAAGCGCATGAATGCATTCGCCCCACCGATATGGCGATGGGGCCGGAGAAGCTTCGGATTTCCGATAGTGATCAGGCGCGTTTGTATGATCTGATCTGGAAGCGCACGATTGCGAGCCAGATGGCGGCGGCACGGCTGGAACGGACCACGGTGGATGTCGGCAGCTCTGACGGCCAAGTGGGCCTGCGCGCCACCGGACAGGTGGTTCTGTTTGACGGCTTCCTCAAGGTCTATGACGAAGGCCGCGACGATGAGGATGAAGAGGGCGGTCGCCTGCCGCAGATCATGGCGGGGGAGGCTGCGGAAAAGCGGTCGGTCACGCCCGAACAGCATTTCACCCAACCGCCCCCCCGCTATACCGAGGCGACGCTGGTCAAGCGGATGGAGGAATTGTGATCCCCGAGGATAAGGGGCGGCTGGTCACGGCCTTCCTGACCAATTTCTTCCGCCGCTATGTGGAATATGATTTCACTGCTGGCTTGGAAAATGAACTGGACGAAGTCTCGGCCGGCGATCTGCAATATCGCGATGTGCTGGCGCGGTTTTGGCGCGATTTTTCCGCCGCCGTGGCGGATACGGCAGAGCTTCGCATCAGCGAGGTCTTGGAAAAGATTGACGATTTCCTGTCGCCGCACCTCTACCCCCTGCGCGCCGATGGGGGTGACCCGCGCGCTTGCCCCACCTGTGGGTCGGGCCGGTTGCATCTGAAAACCGCGCGGTCGGGCGGGGCTTTCATCGGCTGCGGAAATTACCCCGAATGCCGCTATACCCGCCCGATTTCGGGCGCAGAGGAGGGCGGTTCCGCCGATGGCCGGGTGTTGGGCCAGGATGAGGCGGGCAATGACATCAGCCTGCGCGCGGGCCGCTTTGGCCCCTATGTGCAGCGCGGAGAGGCGAGTGAGGCCAACCCCAAGCCCGACCGCGCGAGCCTGCCCAAGGGCTGGACGCCCGATGGCCTGACGCTGGACCGCGCGCTGACGCTTTTGTCGCTGCCCCGCCAGATCGGCGCGCATCCCGAGGATGGTCAGCCGGTCGAGGCTGCGATTGGCCGCTTTGGGCCTTATGTGAAGCATGGCAGCACCTATGCGAACCTGCCGGATGTGGAGGAGGTTTTCACCATCGGCATGAACCGCGCGGTGGAGGTTCTGGCTCAAAAGGCCAGCCGTGGCCGGGCGACAGGATCGGCCCCCGCGCCGCTGCGCGAGCTTGGCGCGCATCCGGATGGTGGGGCGGTGCAGGTGATGGCGGGGCGCTATGGTCCCTATGTCAAATGGGAAAAGGTGAATGCGACCCTGCCCAAGGATGTGGCGCCCGAGGCAGTGACGCTGGAACAGGCGCTGGAACTGATCGCGGCCAAGGCAGGGGCCAAGGGCGGCAAGAAGGCCACGGCGAAAAAGGCCCCGGCAAAGAAGGCTGTGGCCAAACCTGCGGCCAAGAAGACGGCTGCGAAACCCGCCGCGAAAACCGCGAAACCGGCGGCCAAAAAGGCCGCGCCCAAGGCGAAAAAGGCGGAGTGAGGGGGCAGGGGCCTTAGCGCCCCTTCCCCTGCGGGTCGATCAATCGCGCCATCAGCGCGGGCCAGCGGATCACGCCGATGGTCTGCCCGGCCTCCTCCACAGCGACCTCGGCCACGCCGCCTGCCATCCGCGCCATCACCTCGCGCACCGGCAGTTCCGCCGCAACCATCGGCCCCGTGCTGTGCCCCTGTTCCATCACATCCCGCGCGGTCAGAACCGAGAGCGGGTTCATATGCGCCACGAAATCCTGCACATAGGCATCGACCGGATTGGCGATGATCTCGCGCGCGGTGCCGCATTGCACGATGCGGCCCCCCTCCATCAGCGCGATACGATTGCCAAGCTTGAACGCCTCATCCAGATCGTGGCTGACGAAAACGATGGTGCGCTTCAGCGTCGATTGCAGTTCCAGCAGTTCGTCCTGCAATTTGGCCCGGATCAGAGGGTCGAGCGCCGAAAAGGGTTCATCCATCAGAAGGATCGGCGCTTCGGTCGCGAAGGCGCGGGCCAGACCCACGCGCTGCTGCATCCCGCCCGAGAGGTCGCCCACCTTGCGGTCGGCCCATTGCGTCAGGTTCACCAGTTCCAACTGCTGATCCACCCGCGCGCGCCGCTCGGCTGGCGGCATGCCGCCCAATTCCAGCCCCAGCCCCACATTTTCGCGCACGGTGCGCCAAGGCAGCAGGCCGAATTGCTGGAACACCATCGCGACGCGCGAGAGGCGGATCCGGCGCAGCGTGGCGGCATCGGCATGGGTCACATCGACCAGCCCATTGCCATCGCAAACCCAAACCGCGCCCCGGCAGACCGGGTTCAACCCGTTCACCGCGCGTAAAAGCGTGGATTTGCCAGAGCCGGAAAGCCCCATCAGCACCAGAATTTCGCCTTCGGCCACGTCAAGGCTGCAATCATGCACGCCAAGTACCTGCCCGGTCGCCTTTTGCACCTCGGCCCGGCTTTGCCCCTTGTCCATCAGCGGCAAGGCGCGGTCGGGGTGGTCACCAAAGACGATCGACACGGCATCGAACCGCACCGCCACGCCTGCCGTGGCCTTGGGGTCGGTCAAACGGGTCATTTCCGTTCCCCCATCCGCAGCATACGGTCCAGCAGAATGGCCACGACCACGATGATAAAGCCCGATTCAAACCCAAGCGAGGTGTTCACGCTGTTGAGTGCCCGCACGACCGGCACGCCAAGGCCATTCGCGCCGACAAGTGCCGCAATCACCACCATCGAGAGGGACAGCATGATCGTCTGGTTCAGCCCCGCCATGATCTGCGGCAGGGCATAGGGCAGTTCCACCTTCCACAAAAGCTGCCGGGGCGTGGCGCCAAAGGCCGTGGCCGCCTCCACCAGTGCCACGGGGGTGGAGGCCACGCCAAGCCGGGTCAGGCGAATGGGCGCGGGCAGCACAAAGATCACCGTGGCAATCAGCCCCGGCACCATGCCAAGGCCAAAAAAGACAATGGCGGGAATAAGATAGACAAAGGTGGGCAAGGTCTGCATCAGGTCCAGCACAGGCGACAGCACCCGATACAGCCCCGGCCGATGCGCGGCGGCAATGCCAATCGGCACGCCAAGGCCCATACAGACCACACAGGCAGAGAGGATCAGCGTCAGGCTTTCCATCGTCTCATCCCAATAGCCTTGGTTGAGGATGAAGAGAAAGCCAAGCGTCACGCCGAGGCAAAGCTTCCAATTGCGCTGCAAAAACCATGTCAGCGCCACGAAAGCCGCAATCAGAACAAGGGGATGCGGGGTTTCCAG
>JALOTC010000011.1 GCA_025458085.1 Cypionkella sp.
GCGGGCGAGGATGAGGCCGACGACGACGCGGGAGAAGGCGGCGGCGGAGAAGGTGTTCAGGCCGAAGCCGATGTGGCCGTGACCCCCGATGCAGATGTCGCAGCAGAAGCGGTGACCGAAGCGGCCGCGCCTGCCGAAGCCAAGCCCGCGCCGAAAAAGACCCGCAGCCGCAGCCCGCGCGGCAAGGCCGCTGAGGCGAAAGCGGCAGAGCCGAAAGTGGCTGAGGCTGCCGCCGAGACGGCGGTAGAGGCCGAAACCCCGGTTGAGGAGGGCAAGGCGGGAGAGACCCCGGCTGAGGCAGCCGCCGAGGACAAGCCCAAGAAAGCCACGCGCAGCCGCAGCAGCAGTACAAAGCCCAAGGCTCCAAAGACGCCGAAGTCCAAGGCCGAGGTACCGGCGGAGGCACCCGCTGAGGCCGCTGCTCAGGCCCCTGCCGAAGCGCCCGCGCCGCAATCCACCCCGGCCCTCGTCGCCGAAGCAGCGCTTCAGCCCGATCCCGGCATCGTGGAACAGGCAACAGCCACCCTGTCGCCCGACCCGGAACAGGCCAAGGCCGAACCGGAGGCGGAAGCAAAGCCCCGCCGCAAGGGCTGGTGGTCCTTGGGCCGCTGATCGGCGGTTGAAGCTGACACGGGGCGGCGGGCGATCCGCCGCCCCTTTCCTTTGCGCCAAGGCCACGGCGATGTGACATGCCGCCCCCGTGACGCCGCATCGGCCCTGCGCTATGTCCGAGGCTTACGAAGGATGGGTGCATGTTCGGAATCGAGCTGATCGACGCGGGTTTCCTCCCGGCCATGGTCGTCGCCTTGTTGGCGGGCGTTCTGTCCTTCCTGTCCCCCTGCGTCTTGCCCATCGTGCCACCCTATCTGGCCTATATGGGCGGCATTTCGGTGGGCGACATGCGGGCCGATGGCACCACAGCCCGCCGCCGGGTGCTGTTGCCCGCCCTGTTCTTCGTCCTTGGGCTCTCGACCGTCTTTCTGCTGCTTGGCTTCACCGCCTCGGCCTTTGGCGCGTTTTTTCTGAACAATCAGGTCCTCTTCGCCCAGATCGCGGGGGGCGTGGTCATCATCTTCGGTCTGCATTTTCTGGGCGTCTTTCGCATCCCGATCCTTGACCGCGAGGCGCGGCTGGATGCGGGCGACCGGGGCGGCTCTGCCTTTGGCGCCTATGTGCTTGGCCTTGCCTTCGCCTTCGGCTGGACACCCTGCATCGGCCCGCAACTTGGTGCGATCCTGTCCTTGGCCGCGCAAGAGGCTTCGGTCCAGCGTGGCACGATCCTGCTGGCCGTCTATGCCATGGGCCTTGGCCTGCCCTTCCTGCTCGCGGCCTTGTTCATCGAACGCTCCATGGGGCTGATGCAGCGGCTAAAACCCCATATGAAGATGATCGAACGCGCCATGGGGCTGCTTCTGCTGATCGTCGGTGTGGCGCTGCTGACCGGGGCCTTCACTGATTTCAGTTGGTGGCTTCTGGAAACCTTCGGCAAGCTTGGCATCCCGCTTTTGGGCTAAACCTCTGCCCTTTCCCTCTTATTTCTGCCCAAAACCCCCCGTAGACTGACGCGAGGAATAGGGGGAGTTTGTGAACAGGGTGAGCGGGACAAAGCCGGAAACAACAGCGCGGTCGGACGCGGCGGATCCCCCCGCCTTCCGCCGCCGCGTGTTCTATATTCCGGGCTTCGATCCTTTCCCGCCGCGCCGCTACCGCGAGTTGTACCGCAAGGAAGGCAGGGAACAGGCCCGCCTCTCGGGCTATGACCTCAGCCTGCGCCCCAAGGGCAAGGCAGGCTGGACCGTTCGTACCACCATCACCGGCCAAAGGACCGAGGCAGAGGTCGAGGTTCTGGAATGGTCCGATATCGTCCAAGGCTCCATGGCGCGCAGCATCCCGGCGACCTATGCGCAACTTCTGCGCACCGCTTGGGCCTATATCGGCTCCGGCGCGCTCTTTCGGCTGATGCGGCTGCGCAAGGGGCCGGTGATTGCCGCGCTTTACCCGGTGGTTGCGCTGCTCCTTCAGGCGGTTCTTGCGGTGGCGTTGGCTTTGGGGGCGGCCGCGCTGGCGGGGCTGGCTCTGCCAGAGGGAACAGGACCTTGGGGCCTTGCGGCCAAGGGCGCGGTAGCCGTGGCCGTGGCTTGGGCTGTGCTGGAAGGCTTTCGCCGCGCCGATCATCGCCTGATGGCATGGTATCTGATGCATGACTATGCCTTTGTCGCCCAACATGGGGGGGCGGACCCTGCAGCGCTGACCGCCCGGCTGGATCAATTCGCCGCCCGTATCCGCGCCACGCTGGATGAGCCTTGGGACGAGGTGCTGCTGGTCGGCCATTCCTCGGGCGCGCATATGGGCGTGCAGGTTCTGGCCCAGATGATCCGGCAGGGCCTACCCGCGCGGCACCCGGCGCTGTCGCTCCTTACGCTTGGCCAAGTGGTGCCGATGGTCAGTTTCCTGCCCCATGCGCGCGGGCTTCGGGGCGATCTGCACTTCCTGTCACAGCGCCAAGAGATTGCTTGGGTCGATGTCACCGCCCCCGGCGATGGCTGCGCCTTTGCGCTTTGTGACCCGGTGGCCGTGACCGGCGTCGCGCCCGAAGGGCAGCGCTGGCCCTTGGTGATCTCCGCCGCCTTTACCCAAACGCTGTCGCCTGCACGGTGGAAGGAATTGCGGTGGCGCTTTTTCCGGCTGCATTTTCAATATCTCTGTGCCTTTGATCGGCCACGCGATTACGACTATTTCCAGATCACGGCAGGTGCGCAAACTTTGGGCCAGCGCTTTGCCGACCGTCCCCCTTCGCGCAGCCGGATCACCCGGCCCGTCAACCGTTTCACCAGCCGCACATGACCCTGCCGCCAAAGCCCCCATCCCGGCCTGACCGCGTCTCGCTCTGGCGGCATCTGCGGCTCTTTCGGCAAGACATCCTCTCGGCCCAGCCCGCGCGGCTCTACCGCGCCTGGATGGCCGAATTCCGCACGCCCTTTTTCCGCAGTTACCTCTGCAACGACCCCCGCCTGATCGACCTTGTGCTGACCGTCCGGCCCGATGATTTCCCCAAATCCAACCGAATCCGCGAAGGGTTGAACCCTTTGCTGGGCAATTCGGTCTTTGTCACGAATGGCGAGGTGTGGAAGCGCCAGCGCCGGATCATCGACCCGGCCTTTGAAGGCGGGCGGCTGAAAGACACCTTTCCCGCCATCCACGCCGCAGGCCGCGCTGCGGTGGCCCGCCTGCCCGAGGGCGTGGTGGAGGTCGAGGAAGCGATGAGCCATGCGGCGGCGGATGTGATCTTCCGCACGCTCTTTTCCATCCCCATCGAAGATGCGATGGCGCAGGCGGTGTTTCACGAATTCCGCGCCTATCAGCGCAGCCAGCCGATCCTGAACCTTGCGGCCTTCCTGCCCTTGCCGCGCTGGATGCCCCGCCCGCATAAACGCGCGACGCTTGCCTCGGCCCGGCGCATCCGCGCGCTGATCACCCAGATGACCGAGGCGCGCGCCGCCCAAATCAGCGCAGGCACCGCGCCCGATGATCTGGCCACCAAGATCATGACCACGCCAGACCCCCAGACCGGTGCGCGCTTCGATACAGCCGAAATGGTGGATCAGGTCGCCATCTTCTTCCTTGCAGGCCATGAAACCAGCGCCTCGGCCTTGGCTTGGGCGCTCTGCCTCATGGCGCTCTATCCCGATGTGCAGACCCGCGCGGCAGCAGAGGCGCAGGCTGCGCTCGGCACAGACGCCGCCCCCGATTTCGCAGTGATGGGTCGCCTGCGGCTCATCCGCGACATCTTCCGCGAAACCCTGCGCCTCTACCCGCCGGTCCCGATGATGGTGCGCGAAAACCGCTGCCCCGAGGTGTTTCGCGACCGCCCCATTGCCCCCGGCGCGCAAATCGTGCTGTCGCCTTGGCATGTGCATCGCCACGAAAGGCTGTGGGACAATCCCGATGCCTTCGACCCCGACCGCTGGTCCCGCGCCGAAACCCGCGCCACAGCGCGCGAGGCTTACCTCCCCTTCTCTGCCGGTCCCCGCGTCTGCACCGGCGCAGGCTTTGCCATGGCCGAAGGCACACTCCTTCTGGCGCAACTTCTGGCAAATTTCCGCTTCGATCTGGCCGAGGGCAGGCCGCTCCCGGTGCCCGTCGCCCATCTGACCGTCCGCGCCAAACAGGGCATCCCCCTCCACGTGACGCGCCGTAGCTGACGCCAGAGCAGGACAGGCCGCAGACCCGCGCCTGCCTTCATCTGTTCATAAATATCCTCGGGAGGGGTCCGGGGAGGGCAGACAGCCCTCCCCGGGGCTAATCACAAGGAGTGGGGGGTCGGGCAGACAGCCCTCCCCGGCGTTAATCACAAGGAGTGGGGGGTCGGGCAGACAGCCCTCCCCGGCGTTAATCACAAGGGGTCGGGGGTCGGGCAGACAGCCCTCCCCGGCGTTAATCACAAGGAGTGGGGGGTCGGGCAGACAGCCCTCCCCGGGGCTAATCACAAGGAGTGGGGGGTCGGGCAGACAGCCCCTCGGGGATCGGACCAGAGCTTTACAGGATCTCGACCCGGTAGCTTTCGATCACCGTATTGGCGAGCAACTTTTCGCACATTGCCTTCACCGCCGTCTCGGCAGCGGCGCGGTCCGTCTCGGCCAGATCAAGTTCGATCACCTTGCCCTGCCGCACGCCATTCACCCCTGCAAAACCCAGCATGCCCAGCGCATGGCGCACGGCCTCGCCCTGCACATCCAGAACCCCGGCCTTGAGCATGACGGTAACGCGCGCTTTCATCGGGGCCTCCGGGCGAAAAGGGTTTGGCTTTGCCTTAGCGCCCGCGTTTCCCGGGCGCAAGGGGCAGGCGTGTGACGCCCGGCCAAGTGGTGAGCTAATTGATCAGCGTGGGCTTGGCCCAAACGCCGCGCCAATTCCGTATGCGGATCGGCCAGCGGGCCGGGGTCGGCCACCGGCTGGCCATCGCTGCGATCCGTCACACCGCGCAGGTCCCACAGGCGGCAATTATCGGGGCTGATCTCATCGGCCACGATCAGCCGCATGTAATCGCCTTCCCAGATGCGGCCTAGTTCCAGCCGGAAATCCGCAAGCCGCACCCCCACGCCCAGCATCACGCCCGACAGGAAATCATTCACCCGCAGCGCCAGTGCCACCACATCGTCGAGGTCCTGCTGCGTGGCCCAGCCAAAGGCGATGATATGCTCTTCGGCCACCATCGGCGATTTCAGCCGGTCGTCCTTGTAGTAATATTCCACAATCGGGCGAGGCAGCGGCGTGCCTTCGGGAATCCCCAGCCGCGCCGACAATTCGCCCGCGGCAAAATTGCGCACCACCACTTCCAAGGGCAGGATTTCCGCCATCCGCACCAATTGCTCGCGCATGTTGATGCGGCGGATGAAATGCGTCGGCACCCCGATCCCATTGAGCCCGGTCATGAAGAATTCCGACAGGCGGTTGTTCAGAACGCCCTTGCCCTCGGCCGGGCCCGCAGCCTCGCCGCCCGCGCCTTCATCCTTGAAATACTGGACCAGCGTGCCGGGTTCGGGACCGTCATAGAGGATCTTCGTCTTGCCCTCATAGACCTTCTTGCGCCGTGCCATGAACTCTCCGATCAAACGACAACAGGGGCGCCCTGCGGCACCCCTCGCCCGCCCTTGCGCATACATGACCCATCGCCTGCCCGCAAGGCGGCAAGCTTGGCCTTGCAGCCAAGCCCGGGGAAGGGCATATGGGGGAAAATTCCTCCAGTCCAAGGGGCCCGCCCATGTCGACCTTTGATGATCGCGAAAAATCCTTCGAAGCGAAATTCGCCCATGATGCCGAGATGCAGTTCCGGGCAGAGGCGCGGCGCAACAAACTCGTGGCGCTTTGGGCGGCGGGCCTTCTGGGCAAGTCGGAGGATGAGGCGCAAGCCTACGTCTCTGAAGTGATCGCCGCCGATTTCGAAGAGGCAGGCATCGAAGATGTGGTGCGCAAGGTCGCCGCCGATCTGGCCGGCAAGGCCAGCGCCGAGGAGGTGCGGGCCAAGATGTCCGAACTTCTGCCGGTCGCCAAGGCGCAACTGATGACCGAACTCTGATCCCTTTGCGCACTGCCGCCATGGCTTCGGATAGGGCTGCCCAAGGGTGGCCCTTTTTGCTGTGCGCCTCATGAAGATCATGAGGACAATCGCATTGTCTTTGCCCCCCGCCGCATGGCAAGGGAGGAACAAATCTTCAAAGGATCACCACGATGGACGCGCTTTCCCGCCTGCTTTCGGAACGTGACTGGCTGATGGCCGATGGGGCCACCGGCACCAATCTGTTCAACATGGGCCTGTCCTCAGGCGAACCGCCCGAATTGTGGAACGTGGACCAGCCCGACAATATCCGCAAACTCTATCGCGGCGCGGTCGAGGCGGGGTCCGATATTTTCCTGACCAACACCTTCGGCGGCAATGCCAGCCGGTTGAAACTGCACAATGCCCAGTCGCGCGTGCGCGAATTGAACCGCATCGGTGCCGCCTTGGGGCGCGAGATTGCCGATGCCTCTGGCCGGACCGTGATCGTGGCGGGGTCGGTGGGCCCGACGGGTGATATTTTCGAACCGATGGGCACGCTGACCCATGCCGCCGCGGTCGAGATGTTCCACGAACAGGCCGAAGGGCTCAAGGAAGGCGGGGCCGATGTGCTCTGGGTGGAAACCATCAGCGCGCCGGAAGAATTCCGCGCGGCGGCAGAGGCGGCAAAACTCGCCGGAATGCCGTGGTGCGGCACGATGAGCTTTGATACCGCAGGCCGCACGATGATGGGCGTGACCTCGGCAGCCTTGGCCGAACTGGTCGACAAACTGCCCAATCCGCCGATTGCCTTTGGCGCGAATTGTGGCGTGGGGGCGAGTGATCTGATGCGCACGGTGATGGGCTTCATCTCCACCGGCACCGAACGGCCTGTGATTGCCAAGGGCAATGCGGGCATCCCGAAATATCACGATGGCCATATCCACTATGACGGCACGCCGGAATTGATGGCGGAATATGCCGTTCTGGCCCGCGATGCTGGCGTGCGGATCATCGGCGGCTGCTGCGGCACGATGCCCGAACATCTGCGCGCCATGCGCGCCGCCTTGGAAAGCAGGCCCAAAGGCCCGCGCCCCACGCTCGAAGATGTGGTGGCGAAACTTGGCGCCTTCTCCTCGGCCTCTGATGGCACGGGCGATGATGCGGGCGCACCGCGCCGCGAACGTCGGGGCCGCCGGGGTTAAGGTCGGGGCCAAGCCCCGCGCCTTCGGCCCTCCTCGCGCCTTCACGTTCCAGGCGCGACCCTGCCCCTAATCCAGAACCGCGATCACCCCCGCCAGCGCGCTGGCGGGCAGCGCGAATCCCAAAAGCGCCAGCCTTGTGCTGTTCAACAGAATCGACAGCGCCAGAAGCGCCACGATGGTCGCGGCCAGTGTCGCGCTAAAGGGGATCAGTTCCATGAACGGGATCACCAGCCCGATCATCAGGCACACCGCCCCCAACGCCACGCGCCAGACCGCAGGCGAAGGCTGCGGCGCGCCCCAACGCGCTGTCTTGCGGTCAAACCAAGCGGCGGGCCGTTCCAGCCAATCCAGCGCCTGCATGAGCCGCGCCGCAGGCAGCGACAAGCGCCGCAGCACGCCCGGCAACCAAGCGTGATCCCGCCCCAGCACGATCTGCACCGAAACCAGCGCGATCACGATGCCGCCAAGGCTCGACAGGCCGGGGATGCCCGACAGGGGCGAAATCAGCAGGATCGCTGGCACCAGCAGCATGGCAATGATGGAGGAGGCCCCCATCGCCCCGGCCATATCCTCCACACTCACCCTATCCGCCCCTTCGGCAGCCCGCCGCAGCCTAGTGAGAATCTCGCCAAGACTACGGGCCATCTCTGCCTGATCTGCGTCCCGCATCCTGCTGTCCCGCTGCACAACCTTTGCCGTGGATATGGGCGCAGTGCCTGCGCGGGCACAAGTCCACAGGTGCCGCCTGCGCGTCAGATCGCCAAGCCGTGATCGAAAGGCCGTGATCTACAGGCGTTGATCAAGAGGCCCCTCGGGGCCCAGCTTGCTGCCCCTCGGGCCTGATCAGATCAGGTCGCCAAGACCGCCCGGCCCCGCCCCTGCGCCTTGGCGGCATAAAGCGCCGCATCCGCCGCCGCGAGCAGATCGGCAAGCGCCGGCCTGCCACCGGGATGCAGCACCATCCCGATACTGGTGCCAATCCGTGCCTCCCCCGCCTCCAGCCGAATGGGCTGTGACAAGCGGTCGATGATCCGCGCGGCGACCCGCCCAACTTCCGCCTCTCGGCGCATCCTTGGCAGAAGGATCAGAAATTCATCCCCTCCCATCCGCGCCACCGTATCGCCCGCCCGCATCTCTGCCTGCAAAAGGCGCGCAACCTCCTGCAACAGCGCATCGCCCGCCGCATGGCCAAGGCGGTCATTCACCTGTTTGAACCGGTCCAGATCCAACTGCATCAGCGCAAAGGCCGCACTGCCCATGGCCTCCAGCGCAAGAGCCATCCCCCGGCGGTTGGCAAGCCCCGTCAGCACATCGGTCAGCGCCGCCGCCGTCGCCGAACGGCGCGCTGCTTCCAACCGATGGCTCAGATGGCGGAACTCCTCCGTCACCGCGCGATTCGCCTCCACCAGAAACAGCAGTTCCACGGCCAGATCGCTCGGCCCGAAATCGGCCTGCGTCAGCCCATGACAACGCACTGCCTCCACCACGCCCAAACCGAAAGAGAGGCCCAGAACCACACCGCCCGCACCATCGACATGGGCCTGACCGCGCAGCCGCAGGCCCCGCCCGCCCCGTTCGGCCAAGGCCAGCGTCGCCCCCGCCGCCGCAACCAGCCCCGGCATGGCCACGATGCCTGTGGGGCGCAACACGCGGAACCGGCGAAAGAAATTCTGCCCCCGCGCGCCCGGCCCCAACAGCCGTTCCAGCGTTGGCCCGGCATGGCGGATGCTGCCCACAGCGTCCAGCCGCAGATGCATGGGCATCAGCCGATCCAAGAGATCGCCGCCAAGAGACGGTTCCATCACCTGGGTCACATTCCGATCCCCGCCAGATCAAAGCGCCTCGCCTCGCCATGCGCGGCATCCAGAAGATGCAGCGTGACCTGCCGGCTCCCCACCTCGATCAGGACCAGCGCACCATAATCATCAGCCATGGCCCGCAAGAGTCCCGCCACCACATGGCTCGCCCCCGCGAAAGGCTCCCGCATCCGCAGCAACACCACCCCACCACCACGGTCGATCACCCGGCAAGCAGGCAGGTCCAGACCGGGCAGCGCCAATCGCGCCCGTGCGGGCAGTTCTTCGATCGATGCGATGAACCCCCCGAAATCCGCGCCGCAAAACCGCAGCAGCCGCCGCAGCCGACCCTCGGCACAGCGCGTAATCAGCCAAACCCCGAGGTCTTCCAAAAGCATCTCCGCGGGGCGATGAAGCTGAGCAGCAGCGGCGGCAATGATCCGCCCGGTCTGCTCAGGCGGATAGGGCAAAAGTGGCTCGAACCGATCCTCCACCCCCGCATCGCGCGCCACAGCCCGCCACAGCGAAACCCCCCGCGTATCGCACAGAAACCGCTCCAGCGCATGATTGACAAGCCCGTACATCCCACCTTCCTTCCGGATCGGCACAGGATGCGCAGGCCACCTTAACAGGCCCTTACCAAAAACCGGGCCTACCCTCTGTCATTGCAAAATCATGATCCCCGATCCCGAAAGCCGGTTGATCGGCGCGGGTTCCACCGACGGGGGCGCGGTCTGCCAGGCGCGCAACAGGGCCTCGGCCTCCTCTCCGATCAGGCCGCCCCCGGGCTGGAACAGGGGCAGCTCATACCGGCTGCGCCCCTGCGCCAAGGCTTCAAACGTCAGATAGCCGCCATCGGACCACAGTGCCAGAACGCCTTCCTCTCCCGGTTCGCGCGGCAAAAGATCCCCCACCACCAGCGCACAGCCCGCCCCCCCGCCGGGCAGGCGCATCTGGCAGGCATCCAGAACCATGCGCAGACCATGCACATCAAACTGCTCCAAAAAGATATCGCGCATCGCCCCGGCGCTTTCGGGTTGCACCGGCAAAAGGCTGCGCAAGGCGGCCAGCAGCGGCTCGCGCGGTTCCCCCGCGTCCCATGTGGAAAACCCCGCCAGCCGCGCCTTCAGGGCCTCCTGACCCGGCGCCTCCGCCCGGCTGTCCAAGGCCGCCAAGGCCGCCGCACCGGCCCGCCCCCAGTCCTGCAGCGCCAGAACATCCACATCCTCAGGCGCAAGCCGCCCATCCTCCAGCCGCGCCAGATGGTCAGCAGCCGCCAGCC
The DNA here is from genome assembly GCA_025458085.1 of Cypionkella sp. Lineage (GTDB taxonomy): Bacteria > Pseudomonadota > Alphaproteobacteria > Rhodobacterales > Rhodobacteraceae > Pseudotabrizicola. The sequence goes on from JALOTC010000011.1 coordinate 10,318, forward strand.
GCTCGGCGGGCAACAGTGGCGAAAGCGTGAACGCAGCAAGGACAATCACCGCCAAAGCCATGCCCAGATTGGCCCTTCGGATCTGCCCACGCCAGCCCGCCCCCCAGAGCACCGCCCCGGCGTAAAGCAGGCCATAGCCCAAGGCGACCAGCACAACCTCCGCCGCGAACACCCGCGTGGGCGTCCAGCCATGGGCCGCCACCCTCTGCCACAGCGCCCATCCCGCCACCGCGGCCAAAACCGGCAGCAGCACCGCCATCCCCCGCGCCGCCTGCCCCAAAAACTGCCCCGCCGGGGCCAGCGCATCATCCCGCTCTACCGTGGCACTGATCAAGGTGATCCCGGCAAAGGCCATCAGCAAAACGATCAGCGCTGCGGAAAACCCGTCGAACAGCGTCGACAGGCCCCGGAATGGCAGCGCCGCCAGAAACACCAGCGTCACCGCAAAAATCACCGGCAAAAGCATCGACAAAAGCCTGAGCAAGAGGCTGGGCGCGATCTGCTCGGCCATTTCCTCAACAAGGGCCAGCGCAAAGCCAAGGCTCAGCCCCGTCACCAGCCAAGGCACCGGATCGAAAGCAAGCACATCCTCGATCACCTGCAGCCCCACCAGCGACAGCACCGCCGAAGACAAGAAGATCACCCCCCAGATCACTCCGGCAAAGGCGAGCGCCACGCCTGCCCGCACCACGACCGACCAGCTTTCCACAAACAGCGCCGGATAACTCCGCCATCCGCCGCGCCACCGCGCGATCCAGAAAGGTACCGGCAAGATCACCACAATCAGCGCCGAGATCACCAGATGCGGGGCGTCGCCCATCTGGCCAACCTCGTCAAAACGCAACGAGGCCAAGAACAGAAGCACGCCCAGCGCCAGCCCAATCCCCAAAGCACCCATCGCCGCCCGCGCTAGGCTCAGCCGCCCGGCCATGACCAACAAGGTCGCGAAAAAGGCTCCGCCCGCGCTCAGCGCCACCAGCAGCGCCCGCCCAGTCAGAACACCGACCTCTCCCAATTCGGTCACGCCATAAAGTGCAAGGCCAGCAGCACCGCCCAAAGCGGCCATCACCGCCCTCTGCCTGCGCGCATCTTCCATGATCTTCGCCCTTTGGCTTATCCTGCTCCGGCCAATGCTATGCCAAAGCAGGCCCAAGAACCAGCGCCACCCCCAAGGCCACAAAGGCAGCGCCCTTCATCTTGGCCAAAATACTCTCGGGAGGGGTGCGGGGAGGGCAGACAGCCCTCCCCGCGGGTGGTCCGACAGAGATCGATCCGCCCACCGCCTGTGCCCCGATCAGAAATCCGTCGGCGCGCCGCCCTCTTGCTTGCGCCGGGCCACAAAGCGGGTCAGCTCCTCCAGCCGGTCGCCCTCCATCTCGGGTGGTTCAAATTCGGCGATGATCTGTTTGTAAATCCGATGCGCGCGTTCCTGCGTCCAGACCGCGCCATCGATCTGCCACGCTTCGTAATTGCGCCAATCGCTCACAAAGGGCGAATAAAACGCGGTCTGATAGCGGTCCTGCGTATGCTGACAGCCAAAATAATGCCCCTGCGGCCCCACCTCGCGGATCGCGTCAATCGCAATATCCTCCTCGGTGCTGGCAAAGGTCGCCTCTTCGAAATACCGCTGGATCATTTGCAGCACTTCGCAATCCATGATGAATTTCTCGGGGCTGGCGATCAGCCCACCTTCCAGCCAACCCGCCGCGTGATAGACCATATTGGTTCCCGACTGCACCGCCGCCCAAAGCGAATTCGATGTCTCCCACATCGCCTGCCCATCGGGAACATTCGCCGCGCAGACGCCCGAGGACCGCAAGGGCAACCCATAATGGCGCACCAGCTGCCCCGTCATCTGCGTCGCGCGCATATATTCCGGCGTGCCAAAGGCCGGCGCGCCCGATTTCATATCGACGTTGGAGGTAAAGGTGCCGATCGCCACCGGGCAGCCCGGCGCGATATATTGCAAGAGCGCAATCGCAGCCAGTGCCTCGGCAATCGAGAGCGTCACCGCCCCCGCCATCGTCACCGGGGCCATTGCTCCAGCGAGCGTGAAGGGCGTCACCACCACCGGCTGCCCCCGCCGCGCCAAGCGCATCGCGCCATCCAGCATGGGGAAGTCATGCTTCAACGGGCTGACCGAGTTGATATTCGTGTACATCCGCGGCTTCGCGTCGAATTCCGCATGGGACAGCCCGCCTGCGATGCGGACCATCTCCATCACATCTTCCACCCGCTCTGCGCCGAGCGAATAGGCGTGGCACACCTTGTCGGTCAGCGTCAGCTTTTCAAACAGGCAATCCAGATGCCGGACTGAAGGGTGAATGTCGATCGGCTCCACCGGATAGCCGCCCGCCACATGGATGCAGTTGAAATACTGCGTCAGCTTCATGAACTCGCGAAAGCTCTCAAAATCCCCCGACCTCTTGCCGCGCTCCATATCCCATGAATTGGGGGGGGAGGAGACATTGACGAACACCATATGTTTGCCGCCCATGATGATCTCACGCGCGGGATTGCGGGGCGTGATCGTGAAGGTGGATGGCGCGCGGCCCACCATCTCCATCACGAAATCCTCGTCCATGCGGACATTGGTGCCATTCACGATGCAGCCAGCCGCACGCAGATGGCCCACCGCCTCGGGGTTCAGGAATTCGATCCCGATGTCGGACAAAATCTTCATCGCGCCCTTGTGCAGCCGCGCGACGCCTTCGGCATCCAAGGGTTCGGTCGGCCGGTCAGGGTTCACCGGGATGCGCCAGGGCATCTGGTCAATCACCGCACTGCCCGCCCGCGCCTTATTGCCCGCGCGCCCACCTGCGCGGCGCTTGCGGCCCTGATCCTCGCTCATCCACCAACCCTCCGTTCCGGCGGGCCCAACCGGGCCTTGGCGCAGGATGGCGGAAAGCCGAAACAGGGGGTAACAAGTCAGCGACAGAAAATGTCGCTTTCCGATTACGCGTAACCGTCAAGCCAAACGGGCAGCGCCCCGATATCGGGCAAAACGACATCCGCATGAGGGGCAAGGTCCTCGGCCCCCGCGATCCCGGTCAGCACGGCCACCGTGACCATCCCCGCCGCACGGCCCGCGTGCAGGTCATGCAGGCTGTCCCCCACCATCGCGCAGCGGGCCGGGTCCAGCCCCACCTGCCGCGCAAAGGCCGCGCACATCCCCGGCCCCGGCTTCGGCCCATGGCCGCTGTCATATCCGGCGATGAAATCGAACAGATCGGTGATCCCATGCGCCGCCAGATGCGCCCGCGCGGGGGCCTCTGTATCATTCGTGGCAAGGCCAATCTTCAGCCCCCGCCCCCGCAAGGCCTCTAGCAAGGGGCGCAGCGGCACCGCCTCCATCATCGGGGCAAGGGCGGCGGCGGCATTGATATGGCCGGTGATATCGGCCAGCGTCTGGCCCGGCAGATGCTCGGCCAAAGCCAGTGCGATATCCGCCGCCGTCCCCGCGATCACCGGGCTGTCGGGGGCAAAGCTTTTCTGCCCAAGGTCATAGCCAATCGCCTGCCCCAAGGAATCGGCATGGGCCGCATCCCGCGCGATTCCTGCCAGAAATCCCTGCGCCCATCCCCCCCAACTGCGCCGGAAATCAAACAGCGTCCCGTCCTTGTCGAACACCACCCCGTCGATTGCCCGTGCCATCCCCGCCTCCGCCTGTTTCGCCCGATGCTGGCGCATCCGGGCGGGAAGCGCAATCAGGTCCAGTGTGGGGCCGCCCCCGGCAAGGCAGCCCGCGCCGTGGCCAGCGCCGGATAGGCGCAGCCGATCCCATCGGCACAGGCCATGACCCACGCATCATCCATCAAAAGGAAATCCAGGACCGAGGCCAGAAAGACCGGGTCCCGCGCCCCGGCGGCCAGACTGTCCAGCCCGGCCCCGGTCGATCCCAGAAAAACCGGCAAAAGGTCGTCTTGTCCCACCAGCCAGCCCAGCGCCCGAAGCGCCAGCGTCTCCGCAGCCTCGCGGTCCATGCTCTGCATTCCTGCCTCCAGCCCCCGACGTTTGCCGCCGCATTCCCGCGCCCGGCCAAGCTCTGCGCCCGAATGTCGCTCCATTCCACCGGATTCACATCAAAACCGCGGCAATTGTGAAAGGAAATGTTAACCAAATCCGCCCAAAAAGAGGGCAAGGGGCGAGGCAGGTCAACGAACATGGATGGAAAAATTCTGATCGTCGATGATGTGGCCACGAACCGCATCCTCCTCAAGGTCCGTCTGCACGCCGCGCACTATTGCCCGATGCAGGCCGCCACGGGGGCCGAGGCTTTGCGGCTCTTGCGCAGCGAAAGCTTTGATCTGGTGCTGCTTGACCTCATCCTGCCCGATCTGACGGGGATCGACGTGCTGCGCCGCCTGCGCGCCGATCCGGCCACCGCCAACCTGCCCGTCATCGTGCTCACCGCAACCTCGCGGCCCGAAGACCGGCTCGCGGCACTCGCCGCCGGCGCGGATGACGTCTTTGCCAAACCGACCGACACGCAACTCCTTCTGTCCCGCATCCGAAACCTTCTGCGCGACCGGCAGAAGCTGTCCGATCTGTGCGACAGCGGCGACACCGCGCTCCTTGGCCTGTCCGAGGCGGCGGCAGGCTTCGAAAGCCCCGGCGTGATCGGGCTCATCGCATCTCGGCCAGAGGCCGCGCTGCATCTGCGCCATGCACTCCAACCCCATTGTTCTGACCGGCTGTTGACCCTCACCCCGGATCAGGCAATCGGCGATGGCATGGCCCCGCCCGTTCCCGCCGATATCTTCCTGATCGATGGCGCACCGCCTTTGGCCGATGGCGGGCGCGCCCTGATGTCTGATCTGCTCAGCCGCACTGCCACCCGGCAGGCGGGGGTCTGCCTTTTGGCACAAGCCGCCCTGCCCGCGCGCGATGCCGCCATGGCCTTCGACCTTGGGGCCAGCGACGTGCTCCACGCCGAACACCCGCCTCGCGAGCTGGCGCTGCGGCTCCGTGCCGCCATGCGCCGCAAACGCTACACGGACCGCCTGCTCCTCTCCCTGCAAGACGGTCTGCGCCATGCGGTCTTTGACCCTGTCACCGGCCTGCACAACCGCCGATACGCGCTCGCCCGGCTCCAAGCGCTCTTGCGCCAGCCGGGGCCACTTGCGGTGATCATGGCCGATCTGGACATGTTCAAATCCGTCAACGACCGGTTCGGCCATGCCGCTGGCGACCATGTGCTGACCGAGGTGGGGCGCCGGCTCTCGGCCCATCTGGGCCAAAGTGATGTTCTGGCCCGCTTTGGGGGCGAGGAGTTTTTGATCCTCCTGCCCGAGGAAGATATGACCCGCGCTCAGGCCACGGCCGAAACGCTTTGCCGCGCCTTGGCTGAAACGCCAATCCCCCTCCCCGGCGGCCAAGGCGCGCTGACGGTCACGGCCTCCTTCGGCCTTGCCTGCCGTGATGCCTTGCCGGCACCGGGCACAAACAGCGTGGCGATTTCGGGGGAAACCCTCCTCGCCGAAGCCGACTGCGCGCTGATGCAGGCCAAGGCGCAGGGGCGCAACACTGTCCGCGCCGATACCCGCCGCCGCGCCTGAACCGCGCCCGAACCAGCTCAATCGCGCCTGCGCTCATGCAAACGTGCCTCCAGCCGGTCGGCAAAGGCCAGCCGTTCCGCCACCGACATGCCCGCGACCAGATCGGCCAAGCCCTCTCGCCCGGCCGTCACCCGCGCCGCCAGCCGCGCATTCTGCTGCGCCAGCGCCGCACGGAACGCCGCCGCGTCAAACGGCTCGGCCCGAAGGCTTGCCACTACCGCATCCAGATCGGCCCGGAATTCCGCCCGCATCTGCCCCCGATCGGGCGCATCCGCCATCATGCCCCGCCACAGGGCGCGGCGCTGCTCCCCGGTCAGCGCCTCGGAATAGGGACCAAAGGCCAGATCGCGGGCCATGCCGGGCCGCCCGCCCTCGCCCCCGGCCTTGAGCGCCGCACCCGCGACAAGCCCCACCACCGCCAGATTCGCCGCCAAAGACAGCGCCAGCACAATCTTCATCCAGCGCGGCGCCGTCCTGGGTGCCGGGGCAGGAGGCGGGGGGGAAGTCGGCGCGGGAGAATTGGGTGCGGGGGAAGTCGGCGGGGGGGGAACCGTCTCGCGCATCTGTTCATTCCTCTGCCAAAAGGCTGTCATATCCGGGCAAAAGATCAAAGACCTCCCCCCCCGCGGCCAGCCCGTAGCTGTCCGCAAGCGTCAGCACCGGTTCAGGCTGCACATAGCCCAAGGCCAGCCCCGCCATGGCCGCGGTGCCAAGCCCCGCCGCCACCGCCGCCCCGCCAAGTGCCTGCGCAAGCCGCGCCCAAAGGCTGGGCCGCGCGACCACAGGCGCGGCAAAACCTGCAGCCGCGGGCTGCATGGCCAAGGCATCGGCCAGAACCCGCGCCATGAAATCGGGCTGAGCCGCAGACCCTTCCGCCCGCGCCTCTGCGAAAAGCCGGTCCAGATCGTCCTTGTCCGCCCGCTCCATCTCAGACCCCTTCGTCATAGCCCAAATCCTCTCGCCGCCCTGCCAACGCCGCCGCAAGCGCCCGCTTGCCCCGCGCTGTCAGGCTTTCCACCGCCTCCACCCCGACCGCAAGAATGTCGGCGATCTCGGGGTTTGATAGACCTTCGATATGGCGCAACACCACCGCCTGCCGCTGCCGTTCCGGCAAAGCCGCCAAGGCCGCCTGAAGCGCCGCCATCCGGTCCGCCTCCATCAGCACCGCCAAGGCACCGGGCTGCCCATCCTCCGGCTCCGGCCCCGCCTCCAAAGGCGTGGCCTGCCGTCGTCTGCGCTGGCGGAACCGATCCGTCGCAAGGTTGGTCGCGACCCGGTAAAGCCATGTCGTCACCGAAGCCTCGCCCGCGCGCCACAAAGGCGCCTGCCGCCACAGCCGCAGCATCGCCTCTTGCGCCACATCCTCGGCCTCTGCCCTCTCGCCCAGCACGCGCCAGGCATAGGACAGCACACGAGGGGCCAGCCGCGCCGTCAACAGCCGCGCGGCCTCCCGGTCCCCCTTGGCATAAAGAAGGATCAGCGCATCATCCGAAAGGGGCGCAAGATCGTCGCGGGCCATATCCATCCTGCAAAAGCCATAGCGGCAGCGCCGCCCGCCGCAAAGCCCCGCGCCCGCAATCCGGGCGCGGGATCAGAAGAAAGGCTCAGTTCTCGCCCATCTGGCCGCCGCCATGGTCATGGCCATCCCCACGGCCATAGCCGCCACCATGACCACCGCGATGGCCCCGGCGCTCGCCCTTGCCTCGCCCGCCTTCGGCCATGCGCGCCTTGGCCGCCTCCATCTCGGCCGCGCTCACCGCCCCGTCACCATCAGTGTCCAGACGGTCAAACATCTGCGCAGGCATCGGCCGGCTCGCCAATTCCACCGCCGAAAGCTTGCCATCGCCATCGGCATCCCGCCGCGCGACCATCGCCTCGGCCTGCGCCATGGCGCGGGCCTCCATGCCCCGCATCCGATGCGCGGCCAATTCCTCGGCACTCACCAGCCCGTCCTTATCGGTATCCAGCGCCGCCGCTTCCGCCGCGCGATGCGCCGCGAATTCCTCGGGCGTGATCTTGCCATCCTTGTCGGCATCAACGGCCGCGAAGTCAAAAGCCGCCATCGGCCCCCCTCCGCCGCCCATGCCCTCACCCATGCCCGCGCCCATACCCCGATCGGCCAAGGCCACCGTCCCCACCAGCGCCACGGCCAGCGCAAGCATCGATGCGCCCGTCAGTTTCAGTGTCGTCGTCATGCTGTCCATCCTTTGCAACCGCGCCCGGCCCCTCTGGCCCCGCGCTTCTGCCTCCTTCACGCCCCGCCCCCGTCTTTCCGTCGCGCGCCCCGCGCCAAAATCGCACAAGCAGCATCATCCCCCCCACCGCGACCCTTCGCCCCGCGCACCACTCTTGCGACAAAGCCGCACAAGGGCGATAAGCGCACTCCCGCGCCGGGCAGGCATGGTCTAGGCCCGACAAACCCACCGGCCCGATCCCCGCCCCGGCGCGAAAGCTTGAAGAAGATGACGAGACCGCAGATGACCTTCTCACCCGACCCCGAGGCGGAACGCCCCCTCAAGCCCGCCATGCTGCGCGGCTGGCGACGCAAATGCCCGTCCTGCGGCGCAGGCCCCATGCTGCGCGGATATCTCAAGGTGCATGAAAGCTGCCCCGTCTGTGGCGAGGAATTGCACCACCAGCGCGCCGATGATGGCCCGGCCTATCTCACGATCCTGATCGTCGGCCACCTTCTGGCCCCGGTGATCCTGTTCCTCTTCACCAGATACCGCCCCGATCCTCTGGTTCTGGCCTCTGTCCTCTCGGTGGGCACCGTGGCGCTCTCGCTCTGGCTCCTGCCCCGGCTCAAAGGCGTGATGGTGGCGATCCAATGGGCCAAACGGATGCATGGCTTCAGCCTGCCCTCCCCATCCCATGATGGTTGAAACCACGGGAACCGCCGCCGAACAACCGCTGCCGATCCGCGCCGCCGCCACCGTGATCCTCTGGCGCGAAAGCGGCCAAGGCCCGCAGGTCCTGATGGGTCAACGCGGCGCGGGCGCGGCCTTCATGCCGTCCAAATATGTCTTTCCCGGCGGCGCGGTAGATGCGGCTGATGCCGATGCCCCGGCGCCAGCCCTCTCTCCCCTCTGCCACGCGCGGCTTATCCGCGACTGCCCCGCCCCATCCCCCACGCCCGAGGCCCTCGCCGCCGCCGCCTTGCGCGAATTGCACGAGGAAACCGGCCTGTTCCTGCCCCCCGGCCCCAGCCCAGCGCTGTGCTTTCTGTTCCGCGCGATCACCCCGCCCGGTCGCACCCGCCGCTTCGACGCCCGCTTTTTCCTCGCCGATGCCCGCCACATCCCCGACGATCTCGACGATTTCTCCCGCGCCGAGGATGAGCTGTCCCACCTGCATTGGATTGGCCTCGATCAGGCCCGCGCCCTTGACCTGCCCTTCATCACCGAAGTGGCCCTCGCCGAAGCCGCCGCGCGCCTCGCCGGCGCGCCCGACCATGGCGTCCCCTTCTTCGACAATTCCGGCCCCACGCCGCGCTTCCTGCGACTGGCCTAAGTCAGGGGGCGCTGCCCCCTCGCCGCTTGCGCGGCTCACCCCCGGAGTATTTTTGCCAAGATGAAGCCAACACGGGCCTTCATCTGTTTCCAAATATCCCGGGGTGAATTGGCCGCAGGCCAAGAGGGGCAGAGCCCCTCTGCCGCCCTGCCCCAAAACACACCTGTCTCAGGATGCGCGCGGCTCTTCCTGCACTGCCCCTGTGCCCATCAAAGGATGCGGCACCGGGTCCTTGGCGCGCAGAATATGGGCGCGAAAAACCTGCCAATAACTACGATAGACATAGCCCTCATTGCGCCGCTGGTAATGCGCGCGGTTCGCGGCATAAAGCGCGGGCAGCCGGTACCATGGCACATTTGGGTGCATGTGATGCACCACATGCAGGTTATTGTTCAGGAATAGCAGCGCCAAAGGCCCACGATCCTCCACAATCACCGTCCGCGCCCGTGCCAGTTCATGGGCGCGATGTTCCAAAAAGGTGCGGATTTTCAGCAGCCCATGCCCGATATAGGCAGCCCCCAGATAGGCCCAGAACGGCATCGCCGCCCAGAGGAGCCACAGCGCCAGCAGGATCAACCCGCCCAGATGCAAGAGCCAATCGCGCCGCACCGCCCGGTCCCCCGCCCGGATCAGCCGCGCCTCTGACGCAAGCCACAGCACATTGCCAAGGATCGGCCCCAAAACCACCCGCCCCAGAAGCGTGTTATTGGCCCGCAACAGCGCCCGTATCGGCCGCGACAACCCCGCCCAGACCACTGGGTCAAGGTAATTCGATTCCGGATCATCATAGGGGTCGGTCAGGATCGGGTCATGGTGATGCGCCAGATGCGTGTCGCGAAACCGCCCATAGGGCACCGTCAGCGTCAGGCCTGGAAAAACCAAAGCCTCGTTCTGCGCCGTGCTGCGAAACGGATGGCCATGCAGCACCTCATGTTGCAGCGAGGAAAACAGGCAAATCGCCACCCCCGTCAGCACCACCGCCAGCACGGGAAAGGCCGCGTAAAGCACCGTGGTCGCAAAGGCCCAAAGCCCATAGGTCGCGATCAAAAGGAACAGCGTGGGCCATTCCACGGCGGGCAGGCTGCGGTCAACGTCAGAGGTGCGCATCATCAAGCCGAAACGGGCGGCACCGCCGCCAAAGGTCATGTCGCAGGAAATACCACGCCGCCTGCCGCGCGCAAATGGCGAAGATGGCGCAGGCATGTCGCTTTTGGGCCGTTCAATACCGAACCAACTGCCCCGCGTCATAGCCGTTGAAATCGAAAATCTCCGCCGCCGCGCGCAGGCGGTCTTGCGGCAGGCTGCGGCCCCGGTTCAGCACAAAGCCAAACTGCCCCGAAGGCGTGCCGATGGCGAGCGTGCGGTAATCATAATCGGCCCAGATCACCCACCACTCCTGCCCCGCCACGCGGAACCGCCCCGGCCCCACCACCTCCAGCGGGCCGGAAATCCGCGCCTCGCGCCCCCCAAGGCACAGCCGCGCCGCCACCGCCAAGGCCCCCGGACGGCCCGAAACCTCTGCCCCGCCGGGGCGGCAATCCCCCGCGCCAAAGCCCGCCACCTGATCCCACCGCCCGGTCAGGCGCGTCTGGTCCAATTGCGCATTGGACCAGATCGGCGCCCCCGCCGCGCGAAAGGCCCCCTCCGGCGCAGGCGGCGGGGCGGAAGCGCAGGCAGCCAGCCCAAGGCAAAGCGCAAGCGCGCGCGTCAATTCACGCATTCGGTCAGCACCTGTCCAAAATCGTTCAAAATCTCATGGCAGCCAAAGATCGGCATCACAGGCGCGCAACTGCGTGACCGCGCAAGGCAATGGCCCGCACAATCGCTCGCCCGCGTGCAGGATTTGCCCGCATCGCGCATCTTCATCTGGCAAAAGAACGCAGCCCCACCCGCCGCCGAACTCCAGACGCCGCCGCGCCGCTCACAGGCAAGGCCCGCAGGCGACAGCACCCGCGCCACCTCCTCCCCCGCGGGGGCTGCGGCTTCCTCGGGGGGAGTGGTCTCGGCGGGAGTATTCTCGGCTGCGGCTTCCTCCGCAGTGGCGGCTTCCGCGGGGAGGGGCGCCACAGCATGAGCCGCGGCACCAGCAGGCGCAGACGCGACAGCAGCAGCGGGTGCATTACCTCCGGCAGGCGGCCCCAGCACCGTCACCTCCACCGCATCGCCCGTGATCGGGTTCGCGGGCGGTGCCTCCGCCCCGCCGCCGAACCCCGCCATCTGGCACCCCGCCAGCATCAGCGCCACAAGACCACTCGCCCAAAGCCGCATCCCGCCTCCACCATTTCGCCCCACAAGGCCCGAAACAGCCGCGCGATTCAAGCCCGGAAGGTCCCCGCCGCCCCGGTCAGAACGGCGCAGGGTGGAGCCGATGCGCCTGCCCGATCTCCGCCATCACCGCCTCCGACAGCACCACCCCCGCCGCGCCGATGTTCACGGCCAATTGCGGCAGCGAGGTCGCCCCGATGATCGGGATACAAGGGAAGGGGCGCTGAAGGCAGAAGGCAATCGCCATCTGGCAGGCATCCAAGCCATGCCGCGCCGCGATCGCCTGATAGGCCGCCACAGCGGGAAAGACCTGCGGCGTGATCCGCCCGCCCAGATCGGGGGTGAAACTGCGCCGCGTGCCCGCGGGCGTCACATCGGGCGCATATTTCCCCGCCAAAAGCCCCGCCGCCAGCGGCGAAAAGGCCAAAAGCGGCATATCCTCGATCATGCTGAACTCGCACCAATCGGTGTCGAACTGCCGGCAGAGCAGCGAATATTCGTTCTGCACACTCGCCATCCGCGGCAGCCCGTGCGCCTCGGCCAAGGAAAGCCACAGCCCCGCGCCCCACACGCTTTCATTCGAAAGCCCAATGGCGCGAATCTTCCCCTCGGCGATCAGGTCGCGCGCGGTCTCCAAGACCTCCAGCATATGCGCCACCACCTCGGCCCGGTCGCGCACGCGCGGCTGGAACCGCCACGCCTGCCGGAAATGATAGCTGCCCCGGTTCGGCCAGTGCAGTTGGTACAGGTCGATGTAATCGGTCCCCATCCTGCGCAACGAGGCTTCCACCGCTGCCCGCATCCCTGCCCCGGTGATCGGCGCGCCGTCCCGCACCGCCATCTGTCCCGCGCCGGTGATCTTGGTCGCAATCACCAACCGGTCCCGCCCCCCGCGCGCCGCGAGCCACGAGCCGATGATCGCCTCGGTATCGCCCACGGTTTCCGCCCGCACGGGGTTGGTGGGATACATTTCCGCCGTATCCCAAAAGGTGACACCATGATCCACCGCCATATCGGCCTGCGCATGGCCCTCGGCCTCGGTGTTCTGGCTGCCCCATGTCATCGTGCCAAGGCACAGGCGCGAAACCTCAATCCCCGTCCGGCCCAACATCACGCGTTCCATCCGATCCCCCGTCTGTTCTGTCGGGGGCGGAAACTAACGGCGGGGCGGGCAAGGGCAAGGGTCGCCATGGACGAAAGCCCCGGCGGGGCTTGAGAACATTTAGAGAACATCTTACCCTTTCCCCATGCCCGCCCCGATTCCCGCCCTCTCGCGCAGCCTGCCCCATGCCCCGCCCCCCCGGCAGCGGCACCCCCTGCCCGGTGGCATCGCCCCCGGCCTTGCCCATGGCCGCGCGCATGAATTCTGCGGCCCCTCCCGCGTGGCGCTGGCGGTCACAACGCTCGCCCTCTCCGATGGCCCGGTGATCTGGATCCTGCCCGCATGGCTGCCCGAACGGCCCTATGCCTGCGGGTTGCAACGCCATATCCATCCGAACCGCCTCATCCTCATCCCCTGCCGCCGCCCCGAAGATATCCAATGGGCGGCCGAGGAATCGCTGCGCTCCGGCGCGGTTCCCGTGGTGATGGCGGAATATCCCACACCCCCCGGCCTCACCGCCGTGCGCCGCCTGCATCTGGCGGCGGAATCGCCGGGGGCCACCGGTCATGCCCTGCCCCTTGCCCTGATCCTCACACCGGGCCAAGGCGGCGCGGCGGGGGTGGAAAGCCGCTGGCACGCCCGCCCCCTCCCCGCGCTGTCGGCGCTCTGCGAAGAACAGCCCGTGGTGCTCCGCGTCTCGCGCCTGCGTGCCCGCGATGCCCCCCCCGCCGCCTGGGCGCTGACCGCCACGCCCGGCCAACCCCAGATCGCGGCACCGCTGCCCCCGGATATGGCCTGATCCGCCCTTGCGCGCACTGGAACGCTGCCGCAAACCGCGCTAAACGGGCGGCAACAGCACAAGAGGGCGCGCATGGCACGGATACTCATCACCTCGGCCATTCCCTATATCAACGGGATCAAGCATCTGGGCAATCTGGTGGGCAGCCAGCTTCCGGCGGATCTTTTCGCCCGCTACATGCGCGGCCGCGGGCATGAGGTCATGTTCATCTGCGCCACCGATGAACACGGCACCCCGGCCGAACTCGCCGCCGCCAAGGCAGGCCAGCCCGTCGCCGCCTATTGCGCCGACATGCATGCCGTGCAGGCCGAACTCGCCCGTGGCTTCCGCCTGTCCTTCGACCATTTCGGCCGGTCGTCCAGCGCGCGCAACCACCGCCTCACCCAGCATTTCGCCGGAAAACTCGCCGAAAACGGCCTGATCCGCGAAGTGACCGAGAAGATGATCTTCTCCGTCGATGACAACCGCTTCCTGCCAGACCGCTATATCGAAGGCACCTGCCCGAACTGCGGCTACGATTCGGCGCGCGGCGACCAATGCGACAACTGCACCAAGCAGTTGGACCCGACTGACCTCATCAACCCGCGCTCCACCATCTCGGGCTCCACCAACCTTGAGCTGCGCGAAACCAAACACCTCTACCTCATGCAGCGCGCCATGAAGGACAAGCTGGAGGCCTGGATCGACTCGAAAACCGATTGGCCGATCCTCACCACCTCCATCGCCAAGAAATGGCTTAACGATGGCGATGGCCTGCAAGACCGCGGCATCACCCGCGACCTGCACTGGGGCATCCCCGTGAAAAAGGGCGCGGACGACTGGCCCGGCATGGAAGGCAAGGTGTTCTACGTCTGGTTCGATGCCCCCATCGAATATATCGCCGCCACCGCCGAATGGGCCGATGCCCACGGGCTGGACGATGCCGCATGGGAACGCTGGTGGCGCACCGACAAGGGCGCCTCGGACGTCACCTATTACCAATTCATGGGCAAAGATAACGTGCCCTTCCACACGCTCTCCTTCCCCGCCACGATCCTCGGCTCGGGCGAGCCGTGGAAGCTGGTGGATTACCTCAAATCCTTCAACTACCTGAACTATGACGGCGGCCAATTCTCCACCTCGCGCGGGCGCGGGGTGTTCATGGATCAGGCCCTTGCCATCCTGCCCTCCGACTACTGGCGCTGGTGGCTCCTCTCCCACGCCCCCGAAAGTGCCGACAGCGAATTCACATGGGAAAATTTCCAGGCTTCGGTGAACAAGGACCTCGCCGATGTGCTGGGCAATTTCGTCTCGCGCGTGACCAAATTCGCCAAATCGAAACTGGGCGAAGATATCCCCGCAGGCGGCAATTTCGGCCCGCAGGAAACCGCGCTGATCGCAGACCTCGGCGCGCGCATCCGCGAGTATGAGGCGCTGATGGCGCAGATGGAGGTGCGCAAGGCCGCCGCCGAACTGCGCGCCATCTGGGTCGCGGGCAATGAATATCTGCAAGCCGCCGCACCATGGAGCATGGTGAAAACCGACCCCGAGATGGCACAGGCGCAGATCCGCTTCGCGCTCAACCTGATCCGGCTCTATGCCATCCTCTCGCGCCCCTTCATCCCCGATGCGGCAGAGGTGATGATGCAGGCGATGGGGTCCGACGATTGGACCTGGCCCGACGATATCGGCGCCACGATCCGCGCCCTGCCCCCCGGCCATGCCTTCTCGGTCCCGGAAAACCTCTTCCGCAAGATCACCGATGAAGAACGCGCCGAATGGCAGACCCGCTTTGCCGGCATACGGACCTGAACGCCATGACCGAAATGGGACAGGGCCTCATCCTCGGCCATATCGGCGCGCGCAAAGGCTCCAAGGGCGTGCCGGGCAAGAACTTCCGCCCGCTCTGCGGCAAACCGCTGATCGACTGGTCGCTCGATCAGCTTTTCGCCAATCCCCGCATCGGTGCGGTCGTCGTCTCCACCGATGACGAGGCGATCTATGCCCATGCGGTCGCCAAAGGCGCGCTTGCCATCGGCCTGCGCCCGGCGGAACTTTCCACCGATGCCGCGCCCAAATGGGGCGTCTGGCAACATGCCCTTGCGGCATCCGAGGCGCTCTCTGGCCCCGTCTCCGCCTTCCTCGATCTCGACTGCACCTCGCCCCTGCGCCTGCCCGAAGATATCGACGGCGCGCTCGATCTTTACTTTTCCGAACATCCCGACATGGTGATGAGCGTCTGCGAGGCTCGAAAGAATCCCTATTTCAACCTTGTCGAGCTTCGCCCCGATGGCGGGCTGAAAGTGTCCAAGGAACTCCCCGGTGGCGTCTGGTCGCGACAGGCCGCGCCAAAGGTCTGGGAACATGCGGCCTCCACCTATGTCGTCGACCCCGCCTATCTGCGCCGCGCCAAGACGATCTACGAAGGCCGCGTCATCCCCTTCGAGATGCCTCCCGAACGCTGCACCGATATCGACACGCCCTTTGATTTCCGCCTTGTCGAATGGATGATGGGCGAACGCCTGAAGGAGGCTTC
>JALOTC010000130.1 GCA_025458085.1 Cypionkella sp.
CTGAACACCATCGGCGATGCCATCGTGCGGCTGAACGAGGAGCGCGGCTATACGTTCTGCGTGATCGAACATGACATGGATTTCATCGGGCGGCTGTGCAACCCGGTGATCTGTATGGCCGAGGGCAAGGTTCTGGCCGAAGGCACGGTGGATGAGGTCAAGAACGACGAGCGGGTGATCGAGGCCTATCTGGGCACGGGCCTGAAGAACAAGGTGAAGGAGGAACAGGCCCATGGCTGAGCCATTCCTGATCGGCGACGCCATGACCGGCGGCTATGGCGGGGCCGATATCCTGCATGATTGCACGATTGCCGTGGAAAAGGGCGAGATCGCGGTGATTGTCGGCCCGAATGGCGCGGGCAAATCCACGGCGATGAAGGCGGTGTTCGGGATGCTGAAGCTGCGCAAGGGCGCGGTGCGGTTGAAGGGCGAGGATATCACCACGCTGACCCCGCAGGCCCGCGTGGCCAAGGGCATGGCCTTTGTGCCGCAGACCCATAACATCTTCACCTCGATGACGGTGGAGGAGAACCTTGAGATGGGGGCTTTCCTGCGCCGGGATGACATTACCGAGACGATGGAACAGGTCTATGAGCTGTTCCCGATCCTGCGCCAGAAGCGCTATCAGGCGGCGGGGGAGCTTTCGGGCGGGCAGCGTCAGCAGGTGGCCGTGGGCCGCGCGCTGATGACGCGGCCTTCGGTTCTGATGCTGGATGAACCCACCGCAGGGGTCAGCCCCATCGTGATGGACGAACTTTTCGACCGGATCATCGAAGTGGCGCGCACGGGCATTTCCATCCTGATGGTGGAACAGAATGCCCGTCAGGCGCTGGAGATTGCCGATAAGGGGTATGTGCTTGTGCAAGGCGCGAACCGTTTCACCGACACCGGGAAGGCGCTGATGGCCGACCCGGAGGTCCGCCGTTCCTTCCTTGGGGGCTGAGCCATGGATATCCTGAACGCGCTGGTCACGTTCCTTAACTTCGTTTTCGTCCCCGCGCTTGCCTATGGCGCGCAATTGGCGCTTGGCGCGCTGGGGGCCACGCTGATCTATGGCATCTTGCGGTTTTCGAATTTCGCCCATGGCGATACGATGGCCTTTGGCACGATGACGGTGATCCTGTTCACCTGGGGCTTGCAGGCGCTTGGCATCAGCTTTGGGCCGTTGCCGACCGCGCTTTTGGCGCTGCCCTTTGGCATTGCGGTCACGGCGATGCTGCTCTTGGCGACGGATCGGGGGGTGTATCGCTACTATCGCAGGGTGAAGGCGGCACCCGTGATCCTTGTGATGGTGTCCTTGGGCGTGATGTTCATCATGAACGGGATCGTGCGCTTTATCATCGGTGTGGGTGATGTGAATTTCACCGATGGGGAGCGGTTTATCATCACCGCAGGCCAGTTCCGCGAGATGACGGGGTTGCAGGAAGGCTTGGCCATCCGCATGACGCAGGCCGTGACAGTGGTGGTGGCGGTGATCGCTGTGGCGCTGCTGTTCTGGTTCTTGCAGAAGACGCGGACCGGAAAATCCATGCGCGCCTTTTCGGATAACGAGGATCTGGCGCTTTTGTCCGGCATCAACCCGGACCGGGTGGTGGCGGTGACATGGATCATCGCAGCCGCCTTGGCGACGACCGCAGGCACGCTCTATGGCCTTGATAAGAGCTTCAAAGCCTTCACCTATTTCCAGCTTTTGCTGCCGATCTTTGCGGCGGCCATCGTGGGGGGGCTTGGGTCGCCCATCGGGGCGATTGCGGGCGGTTTCGTCATCGCCTTTTCCGAGGTGATGGTGACCTATGCCTGGAAGAAGGTGATCACCTATATCGTCCCTGAAAGCATGGCACCCGAAGGATTGGTGCAGTTGATGTCGACGGATTACAAATTCGCCGTCAGCTTTGCGATCCTGATCATCGTGCTGCTGTTCATGCCCACGGGTCTGTTCAAGGGGAAATCGGTATGAGCGGCGCACAGATGACAGCACAGGCGAGCGCGCAGACCCCGGCCAAGGTGGCCATGATGTTTGCGGGCGTGGCGCTTTTGTTCGTGTTGACCGGCATGTTCCAAAGCTGGAACCTTGCCTTGGCGATTGTGAACATGGCGCTGATCTCTTCGATCATGGCCTTGGGCGTGAATATGCAATGGGGCTATGCCGGGTTGTTCTCTGTCGGCACCATGGGCTTTGTCGCGCTTGGCGGTTTGGCGGTGGTTCTGGTCTCTGCCGCGCCTGTGCCGGGGGCTTGGGCACTGGGTGGGCCCGGCATTGTGATGGGGCTGATCCTTGGCGCGCTGACGATTGCGGCGGCGATTTTCGTCTGGGCGCGGATGCCGCGCGGGCGGATGCGGGGCTTTGCCACGGCGGCGGTGCTGTTGGGCGGGTTCTTTGCGTTCCGCGCGGTCTTTGACCCGGCAGTGGCGGCGGTAGAGGCGAATAACCCTGCAACCGCGGGCAACCTTGGCGGGCTTGGCCTGCCCGTGCTGCTCGCTTGGCCTGCGGGCGGTTTGCTTGCGGCGGCGGCGGCTTGGGCCATTGGCAAGACCGCGCTTGGCTTGCGGTCGGATTACCTTGCCATCGCGACACTGGGGATTGCCGAGATCATCATTGCGGTAATGAAGAATGAGGATTGGCTGGCGCGGGGGGTGAAGAATGTCATCTCGCTGCCCCGGCCGGTGCCTTATGAGGTGGATATGCAGCAATCGGCGGCTTTCGTCGATTGGGCGACGCGTTGGGGCTTTGACCCGGCAACCGCTTCGTCGATCATCGTGAAGCTGCTTTATGCCGCGCTGTTCCTGATCGTGCTGCTGGCCTTGATCTGGTTGTCGGAGACGGCGCTGAAATCGCCTTGGGGGCGGATGATGCGGGCGATCCGCGACAATGAAGTGTCGGCGGCGGCCATGGGCAAGGATGTGAAGCGGCGGCATTTGCAGATTTTCGTGCTGGGCAGCGCGGTGATCGGCATTGCGGGCGCGATGATGACCACGCTCGATAGCCAGTTGACGCCCGGCACCTATCAGCCTTTGCGCTTCACCTTCCTGATCTGGGTGATGGTGATCGTGGGCGGGTCGGGGAACAACTGGGGGTCGGTTCTGGGCGGGTTCCTGATCTGGTGGCTGTGGGTCATGGTGGAGCCGATGGGGCTTTGGCTGATCCAGATGGTGACCGCGCCGATGGCGGAGGGGTGGCTGAAAACCCATCTGCTGGATAGCGCGGCGCATATGCGCCTGATGACGATGGGGATCATCCTGCTGTTGGTGCTGCGCTTCTCGCCTCGCGGGTTGATCCCCGAGAAGTGAGGGATGGGCCGAGGCCCGGAGGCGACACAAAAAACGCCCCCGCGAGGGGGCGTTTTGCTTTGGGATGCCGCGCGCTTTGCCTTGGCGCGCGGCCTTAGGCGGTGGTGGTGGGCAGGCGGATCGTGAGCGTGGTGCCGCCCAGACGCGCCTCGGGCGCGAGGGCGAGGGTGCCGCCAAGGATGGTGATGAGGCGTTTGCTGATGGCCAGCCCCACGCCTGCGCCGGAGATCGTGCTGTTTTCCTGCCCCAGCCGGTCGAAGGCGGTGAACAGGCGGTCGCGCTGTTCGGGCGGGATGCCGGGGCCGCTGTCTTCAACATCGAGCCGCAGCCAGCCGCCCGCTTCGGGAATGGCCCGCAGCATGACCTTGCCGCCACGGCGGTTGTATTTCACCGCATTGGACAGAAGGTGGCGCAGCACGCGCGAGAGGATGCGGGCATCGCTGTACAAAGGCGGCAGGTCTTGCAGACCTTCGAGGTCGATCTGCACCTCTGCCGCCTCGGCCATGGGGGTGAGTTCGGCTTTCAGTTTTCCCGCCACGGCGGGCAGATCGACGGGGGCGAGTTCCTGCGCCACCCGGCCCTGTTCGATGGAGGCAAGGTCGATCACGCCTTCGACGAGCGAGAGAAGATCGTCGCCCGCGCGGGTGATGCGGTCCACATGGCTGAGCCGTTCGGCATCCAAGGGCTTGCCCGCCGACATGCGCAGAAGTTCGCTATAGCCCGAGATCGTGGTCAGCGGCGTGCGCAATTCATGGCTCATGGAGGAGAGGAAGGCGGCCTTGGCGCGGGCAGCGGCGGCGAGCCGTTCTTCCATGTCTTGCAGATGTTCATGGGCGCGTTGCAGTTCCACCACCTTGGCAGGTCGGGCGGGCGGGGCGGCTTCTCCCCCGGCGATCTGCTGCATCCGCGCCTCCAGCTCGGTCAGTGGTTCGGCGAGCACGCGGCTCATCCGGGCGGTGCGTTTCCACAGGATGGCGAAGAAGATGAGGTAGAAGAGGATGAGGACCGCCAACATGCCTTGGCTGACCAAGGTCAATTGGCTGCGCAGATTGGTGGAATCGGCGAGCAGGCTTTCTTCGCTTGCCACGGCGACCAGCCGCCAGCCGGTGCCTGCCACGGTGGCCCAGGCGACGATGACGGGATGGGTCAGTTCTGCCCGCATGGAGCCGGAGGGGTCGCGCTGCATTTCAAGCGCGAGCGTGCCCAGATCCTCGCGCCGGAAGAGGTTGAATTCGGCAGGCTTGAACGTGTCTTGCAGGATCGCCGTTTCATAGCTGTGATCCAGCAATTCGGTCAGGCCAAGATCTGCCTCCCCCTCTGGCGGCAGGGCGAGGATCGTGCCATCACGCCCCACGAGCATGGCATAGCCATCGCCTGCGAGTTCGATATCGAGCACCTGTTTCAGGATGCGGTCGAGCGTGATGTCGATGCCCACCACCGCCTCGACCTTTTCGCCCGACATCACGGGGGCGATGGAGGAGACCATCCAGCCGCTGCCCGCCGGATCGATATAGGCATCGGTCCAGACCGGGCCGCCGGAGGGGTTATAGGCGGGGGTGGCTTCGTAATAGAAATTGTAGCTGGGGATATCCATCTTGGGCGGATAGATTTCCAGCACGTCGAACCACGGATAGATGCGGTTCAGACTGTCGTGGGTATTGACGTAGATCTGGGCGATCAGGGGATCGGCGTTGACGATCGATTTCATGATCGGGTCCAGCCGCTTGGTGCGCCAGACCTTTTCTTTCTCTGCCTCGCCCACCGGAACCACGCCGCTGAAGAAAACCGCAGAACCGCCGGTGTTTTCGGTCGTGTAGAAGACCCCATCGGGGGAATAGGCGTGACGGGCCTTTTCGGCCTCGTCCACCTCGGCGGGGGTGGCGAGGGCGCGGCCCACCTCTTCGGCGTAAATCCCGGTCATGGCCGAGACGGTTTGCAGGCGGGTTGAGATCACCTCGGCCTGACGCTGGGCGGCATCGTCAAGCGCGCGGGTGGACAGTTCGGTCACCGCCCCTGCCCCGCGCTGGAACACGAATTCCGCCGTGCCCCAATAGATGCCGAGGAAGGAGAGTTCGATCAGCAGCAACGGGACCAAGGCCGCGCCGATATAGGAGCGCCAGAGCCAGGATTTGAGGGGGATGGCACGGTCACCATCGGTGGAGAGGGGGAGACTTGCCACTTCTTTATGACCTATGCGCTGCGTGGCATCCTGATAGCACTGCCAAACGTCAAAATATCTTATCCCTTTGCATAGGTTTCTTGCGCCGCGCCAAGAGGCCGCAGGTCAATGACCGACATTTTCTGTCGCAAGGTGACATGCCTTTGCGCCAACCGGGCGCGACTGTGACGCTGCCTGCAAGGAAGGAGCGTCCTGAAATGAAAACCCATGCCCGAGTCGTGGTGATTGGCGGCGGTGTCGTCGGCTGTTCGGTTCTGTATCACCTGACCAAGCTGGGCTGGTCGGATGTGATGCTGATCGAACGGTCGGAATTGACCTCTGGCTCCACCTGGCACGCGGCGGGGGGGTTTCATACGCTGAATGGCGATACGAATATGGCCGCGCTGCAGGGCTATACGATCCGGCTGTATAAGGAGCTGGAGGCGATCACCGGCATGTCCTGCGGGTTGCACCATGTGGGGGGCATCACGCTGGCCGACAACCCGGAGCGCTTTGCGCAGTTGAAGGCAGAGCGCGCGAAGCACCGCTATATGGGGCTGGATACCGAAATCATCGGGCCGGAAGAGATTGCCAAGCTGACCGATGGGATGGTGAACCTTGA
>JALOTC010000131.1 GCA_025458085.1 Cypionkella sp.
CTGCCCTCATGGCCTGCCTGCGGAACCGCTTCCCGCCATCGCCTCCTGCATCGCAGAAGGGCAGGCCCCGGTCAATGCCAGCCCAGTTTCCCAAGCCCCCGCCTGCCTCAGTCCTCGTCTTCCTCGTCGCCGTCAAACTGCGCCGCGCGCCCGCCTGCCTTGGCCGTGGTCACCACACCAAGCGACTTCAACTTCCGATGCAACGCACTGCGCTCCATCCCGACGAAATTCGCCGTCCGGCTGATATTGCCACCAAAGCGGTTGATCTGGGTCAGAAGATACTCGCGCTCAAACACTTCCCGCGCCTCGCGCAGGGGCAGCGTCGCCATCGCACCGCCCAGCATCATCCGCCCCCCGCCATCGCCGCCCGGCGCTTCGGGCAGGGGCAGTTCCCCGGCCTCGATCACCCCACTGCCATCGCCAAGGATCAGCACGCGCTCCATCACATTGCGCAATTGCCGCACATTGCCGGGCCAGGCCTGCGTTTGCAGCAAAGCCTCCGCCTCCGCCGAAAGCCTGCGCAACGGAAGGCCTTGGCTGCGGTTGAACATCTCGATGAAATGCCGCGCGAGTTCCGGAATATCCTCGCGCCGCTCCTCAAGGCTCGGCACGCTGATCGGCACCACATTCAGCCGATCATAGAGTTCCTGCCGGAACCGGCCCGCCGCAATCTCTGCCCGCAGGTCGCGCGTCGTCGAAGAAATGACCCGCAGATCAACCCGCACCTTATCCGTCCCACCGACACGGGTGAACTGCTGCTCTACCAACACACGCAGGATCTTTGACTGCGTGCCAAGCGGCATGTCAGCCACTTCGTCGAAATAGACGATGCCGCCATGCCCCTGTTCTAAAAGCCCTTTCTCAACGCCGCGCTCTGGCGTTTCGCGCCCGAACAGCACTTCCTCCATCCGTTCGGGCTCAATCGTGGCAGAGGAGACAGAGACAAAAGCCGCCCCCGCCCGGTTCGAATTGGCATGGATGAAGCGCGCGGCCACTTCCTTGCCAGACCCGGATGGCCCCGACAGCATCACCCGGCCATTCGACTTCGTGACCTTCTCCAGCTGCGCCTTCAACGCCCGGAAGGCAGGGCTGGAGCCCAGCATATCGGCGCTGGTCACATCGCGGCGGCGCAATTCCTGATTTTCGCGGCGCAGGCGGCTCGTCTCCATCGCGCGCCCGACAACGACCATTAACTGATCGATGTTAAAGGGCTTTTCGATGAAGTCATAAGCCCCCTGCTTGATCGCAGCGACGGCAATCTCAATATTGCCGTGGCCCGAGATGATGACGACCGGAATATCCGGGTTATCCCGCTTCACCTTTTTCAGAATGTCGATCCCGTCCATCCGGCTGTCCTTCAGCCAGATATCAAGGATCATCAGGCTGGGCGGGTCGCTGTTGATCTCGGCCACCGCCTCGTCGGAATTGGCCGCAAGGCGCACGACAAAGCCCTCGTCGCGCAGAATATCGCCAATCAATTCGCGGATGTCTTTTTCGTCGTCAACAATCAGAATGCTCACATCACCCTCCCTGACCGCCCGCGGTCACGTTCCTGCCCCTGCGGCGGACGAGGAAGGGCAGACGGATCTCTGCCATCGCCCCCGCATGGGTTACACCTTCAAAAACCGGGGCATCCAGCAAAGCCAGCGTACCCCCATGTTCTTCAATGATCTTCTTGACGATCGGAAGGCCAAGGCCCGTGCCCTTTTCCCGTGTCGTCACATAGGGTTCGAACAACCGCGCGCGATCGGGCGGCAGGCCGATCCCATTGTCCATGATCTGGATCAGCGCTTCGCCCTCACCCAAGGCCATGGTCACGCGAATTTCCGGCGCAAAGCCATCAGGAGCCCCTTTTTCCTGAAGGCTTTCAATCGCTTCCCCCGCGTTCTTGATCAAGTTTGTTAAGGCCTGCGCGATCATCGTCGCGTCCAGATCCATCACCACCGGCCCCTCGGGAATGTCCGAGACAAACCGCACCCCCGGCTGCCCGCTTTCCTGAAGCGTCAGCGCATCGCGCAAAAGCCGGGTCAGATCATTCTCGCGCCGATCTGGCTCCGGCATCCGGGCAAAGCGGGAAAATTCATCAACAATGCGGCGCAAGTCATTGGTTTGGCGCACAATCACATCCGTGTACTGCTCCAGATCCTCGGGCTGTTCCACCTGCCCCCGGAACTTGCGCTTGATCCGTTCCGCCGAAAGTGCGATCGGTGTCAGCGGGTTCTTGATTTCATGCGCGATGCGCCGCGCCACATCACCCCAGGCCGCCATGCGCTGCGCACTGACCAATTCCGTCACATCGTCAAAGGCCACAACATAGCCTTCCAACCGCCCGGAATCATTGCGCCGCACACTCATCCGCACCAACAGGCTTTCGAGCTTCCCCTTGCGTGTCAGCCGCACCTCTTCTTGCACCGCACTCGCCCCGCCCTCTTGCAAGCGGTCAAACAAAGGCGCGAATTCCGGCACCGCCGCTGACAGCGCCACTTCGGGCGTCCCATCCGCCATATCCAGCAGGCGTTCGGCCGCGCGGTTCACGAAATCCACCCGCCCCTCGGGGTCAAGGCCGATCACCCCCGCCGTCACATTGGACAGGACCGAGTCAAACAGCCGTCTGCGCCGTTCGGTCTGGCGGTGGCTGTCCACCAGCGCCTCGCGCTGCCCTTTCAACTGCCGCGTCATCTTGTTGAACAGCCGCCCGAGCATGGCGATTTCATCATCGCCCGGCTCTTCCTGCACCTGCACATCCAGATCGCCCTCGCCCACCCGCTGCGCCGCCCCCGCCAACCGCCCCACGGGGCGCGACAGGCGCTCGGCAAACCACAGGCCCAGCCAGACCGCCGCAAGGATCAGGATGATGGCAAAGCCCAGGTAGATCAGGCCGAAATTGAACAAAAGCCGCCCACGTTCGGATTCCAACTGATTATAGAGCCGCACCGTCTCCTGCGTTTCATCCAAAAGCGAAAGAAGCTGCCCATCCACCTCGCGGCTGACATAAAGATAGCGGTCGGCAAAAGCCTCAAGATGCACCAGCGCACGGAATTCGTTATTGGCCCAATCCTGAATGACCTGCGGCCCCTCGCTGCGCGCGCGTTCCAGAACCGCTGGATCGGGCTGTTCAAAATCAAACAGATAGGACCGCTCTCCCCGCGTCCGCAGCCGCCCGGACCCGTCGATCAGATAGGCCTCCTTCAACCCCCGCTGCACCGCCGCCTGCCCCTGCGACAAAAGCGGGCGCATCTGGTCATCGGCCAGAAAGAACGACGATTGCCGCGCCACATTCAAATAGGCCGACAGCGCCACCGCATCCTCGACCAAATCCTCGCGGCTTTGCCGCTCATAGGCCTCCGCCGCGTTCAAGGAGGACCCCACAACCGACCGGACCCGTTCGGAAAACCAGCCCTCAAGCCCGATATTCACCGTCAGCACGGCGAAAACCGCGACCAGAACGGTGGGCACCAGCGCCACAAGCGCAAAGACACCCGACAGCCGCAAGTGCAGCCGCGACCCTGCCGATTGGCTGCGCCGATCTGCAACCAGCCGCGCCACCCGCGCAATCACAAGTGCCGCGACCACAAGGATATAGACAAGATTGGCCAGCAGCACGAGCCGCAGCAAAGGGCTGGAGGCCCCCTGATTGAACGGGCCAAGCGTCAGAAAGGTCGCCACCGCGAGAAGCGGGCCAAGAAAGACAAGGCCAAAGGTCGTGGCGGTCGTCATACGGCGCGTGCGCCGCATCCGCGACAGACGCTCCCATGCCGCCCCACCCGCCGTTCGTCCCAACACTGCGCTGCACCTCAAAGCCCTGTCCGGGTGGCGTTTTGCCTGCCCAAAGCCATGGCTTTGGGCCTGCGCCCCAACTGCCACGCCTTCTGTTGCGCTTTTACATCAGCTTGCGGCGGCGAGTCACGCGGATATCAAGGTCGGTGATCTTTTTACGCAAGGTATTGCGGTTGATCCCCAAAAGATCGGCACATTTGGCCTGATTGCCTGCGGTCGCATCCAACGCGATTTCGATCAAAGGCATCTCCACTTCACGCAGAATCCGCTGATACACCCCCGGCGCTGGCAATTGCCCGCCATGCAGATCGAAATACCGCTTCAGATGCCGCGCCACGCTGGCCGAAAGCTTCTCTCCCTCCGCCCCGCCTTTCAACGGCTCCATCGCAGGCTGATTGCCCAGAACCGATTCGACCTCTGCCTTGCCGATATCTACCTCGACCGAGGTGACCATCAATCGCCGCAGCGTGTTTTCCAACTGCCGCACATTGCCGGGCCAGGAATAGCCACGCACCACCTCGCGCGCCTCGGGTGAAAGCCTGCGCAGCGTGCCAAAGTCGCGCTCTCCCTTGATCAGGAAGTGGTCGGCCAAAAGCGGAATATCCTCCACCCGCTCGCGCAGCGCGGGCACATGCAGCGTCACCCCCGACAGGCGATAGAACAGATCCTGCCGAAAGACCCCCGCCTCCATCCGCGCCGACAAATCCACCTGACTGGTCGCCATCACCCGCGGCGCGCTATCGCCCAAGGCATCCAGCATCCGCACGATGCGCGCCTGCGTCTCATCGTCGTAATCGGCCACTTCGTCAAAGACGAGGCTCCCGCCCTTGGCCCGCGCCAAAAGCGTCGATGGCCCATCCATCCCCTGCAAATCGCCCGCCTGCGCCACCACGAAAGGCAGTGTCCGACGGTCGGAAAAATCATGGATCGCCCGCGCGATCAGGCTTTTGCCCGTCCCGCTTTCCCCGGTCACCAGCACGGCCAGTTCCGTGTTCATCACCCGCGCCACCAGCCGATAGAGCGCCTGCATCGCCGGCGTCCGCCCCACCAGCGGCAAATCCTCTCCCGCCTCGCGCTGTGGCGGCACCTCCACCTTCGGCGCGCGGCGCTTTTGCTCCAGCGCCTTGGCCGACCGTTTCATCAGATCGGGCAGATCAAAGGGCTTGGGCAGATAGTCATAGGCTTCCGCCTCGGTCGCCTGAATGGCGGTCATGATCGTGTTCTGCGCCGAAATCACGATCACCGGCAAACCGGGCCGCATCTTCCCGATCCGGGGCAATGCATCCAGACCATTGCCATCGGGCATGATGACGTCCGAGATCACCAGATCGCCCTTGCCCTCCTCCACCCACCGCATCAGCGTCATCAGGCTCGAGGTCGCATGCACCTTGCACCCCGCCCGCGTGAAAGCCTGCGTCAGCACCGTGCGGATCGTGCGGTCGTCATCTGCCACCAGAATGGTGCCATCCATCAGCTTGCCTCCAGTTTCTTGGGGGCCACGGGCATCGAGACGCGGAAAGCAGTGCGCCCCGGCACCGATTCCACACTGACCCAGCCTTCGTGGTCGGAAATGATCTTCGACACCAACGCCAGCCCCAGCCCCGTGCCGTTTTCACGGCCCGACACAAAGGGTTCGAAGATGTCGGCCGCAATATCGGGCGGAATGCCCGGGCCATCGTCAATGATCTCTACCGTCAGAGGCAGCACCGCAGGCCCCCCCGATTTCCGCCGCAGCCGCAGCGAATGGTCATAGAAACTGCGCAGGCGGATTGTATGGCCCTCGCCCTTGCAGGCCTCTGCCGCGTTCTTGATCAGGTTCAGGAACACCTGCATCAACTGATCCGGATCGGCAAAGGTCGCAGGCAGCGACGGGTCATATTCCTCCACAATCGACAGATGCGCCGCAAAGCCCACCAGCGCCGATTTCCGCGCCCGGTCCAGTGCATCATGGATGTTCACCGCACGGCGTTCCGGCGGGCGGAGGTTGCCGAACTGCTCCACCTGCTCCAGAAGTTTCACGATCCGCCGCGTTTCCTCCACGATCAGATCGGTCATTTCCCTGTCCTCGGGCGGCAGGTTCATCGACAAAAGCTGTGCTGCCCCCGAAATCCCCGCCAGCGGGTTCTTGATCTCATGCGCGAGCATCTCGGCCATGCCAATCGCCGATTTCGCCGCCGATTTCACCTGCATCGACCGGCCCAGACGGTCGGCAATATCGCGCGGGCTGATCAGCAAAAGGATGTAATCGGGGTTGTCATGCATCGGCGCGATTTGCATGCCACCGCCTCTTCCATCGGCGCATCAATCGCCAAGCGGTCAAAGATCGGCTGCCCCATCAAGGCCCGGCTCGACAGGTTCAGAAAAAGCTCTGCCGCCGGGTTCACTTCGGTGATCCGCTGGTCCGGCCCGATCAAAAGCGCAGGCGTCGGCAGGCTCGCCCAGATCACGCCCGGCACCGGATAGGGCTGGCGATAGACTGGGTTCATGCCGCTGCCCTCCCCGCAGCAGGCAGGCTCGCACGGATCAAGGCGATCACCTCAGCCGGGTCTTCCGAGGTCAGGATGCGCCCCCGATAGGCCAAGGCCCCCGCCTCCTCCAGATAGGCCGACAAATGCTTGCGCGCGGTCTTGATCCCAAGCGCACGGCCATAGAAGGAAAGCTGCGCCTCGTAATGCTCCACGATCAGATCGGCCAGCGCGGGGCCTTGCGGCACCTCGGGCGCAGCTGTGCCGTAAAGCGCATGGGCAATCTGCGCGAGCCGCCACGGCGCGCCTTGCGCACCGCGCCCCACCATCACCCCATCCGCCCCCGAAAGGCGCAGCGCCTCTGCCGCCGTTGCCGCATCGACGATATCGCCATTGGCAATGACAGGAACGGTCACCGCCTCTTTCACCGCCCGGATCGCCGCCCAATCCGCCGATCCTTTGTAAAACTGCGCCCGCGTGCGGCCATGGATCGTCACCATACGCACCCCGGCCTCCTCCGCCTGCCGCGCCAGCACCGGGGCATTGAGGCATGTCTCATCCCAGCCCAGCCGGGTCTTGAGCGTGACAGGAACCTTCACCGCGCCAACCACCGCCGCAATCAGGCGGATCGCCAATTCCGGCTCGCGCAAAAGCGCCGATCCACAGGCCCCATTGCCACCCGCCGCCGTCACCCGCTTGGCTGGGCAACCCATATTGATGTCGATGACCTCCGCCCCCTGACCTTCGGCATAGCGCGCGGCCTCCGCCATCGCCTCCGGCTCCCGTCCCGCAAGCTGTACACTCGTCGCCGCCTCGCCAAAGCCAAGCTCGGCCTTCGCCCGTGCCTGCGGCTTGGCGTTCAGAATATCATGGCTCGCCACCATCTCCGACACGACCAGCCCCGCGCCAAAGCGCGCGACCATCCGGCGAAAGGGCAGATCGGTGATCCCCGCCAAAGGCGCCAAAAGCACCGGAGGGTCAATGACGAGTCTGTCCAGAATGATGGCCAATTGCCTATTCCTTGTGCGCCGTGGTTTCAGCTAATCCAAGTCGTGGGGCATAACAAATTCCCAAGCCCCGCGAAACGTCTGAAAATCCGGCAATGCACAAATTTTAGGCGCATCTGCCGCCTTTCTGCCCAAGTTGCGCAAGGCTCAACCCTGCTCTAAGCAAGGGGCAGGAGAATATCAGATGACCAGCGCCGCCATCATCCTCGCCGCAGGCCGGGGCACCCGTGCCGGGGGGGCCTTGCCCAAACAATGGCAGACCTTGGCCGGTCAGCCTGTTCTGGCCCATACGATCGCGGCCTTTCGTGGCCAAGTGGACCGGATCGTTCTGGCGATCCACCCCGAGGATGCCGCCCGCGCCGCCGCCTTCGGCCTGCCCATGGTCGATGGCGGGTCCACCCGCGCGGCCTCGGTCCGTAATGCGCTGGATGCCCTCGCTGGCCAAGGCGTGACAAAGGTTCTGATCCATGATGGCGCGCGCCCCCTCGTCTCGCCCGGCCTGATCGCCGGGGTGCTGGCCGCGCTTGACGCGGCCACAGGGGCCGCCCCCGCCCTGCCCGTGACCGATGCGCTCTGGCGCGGCGCGGCGCATGTCACCGGCACCGCCCGCCGCGAAGGGCTCTGGCGCGCGCAAACCCCGCAAGGTTTTCGCTTCGACGCGATCCTCGCCGCCCACCGCGCCCATCAGGGCGAGGCCGCCGATGATGTCGAGGTCGCCCGCGCCGCCGGGATCGAGGTTGCCATTGTCCCGGGCGAAGAGGACAATCTGAAACTCACCTTCGCGGGGGATTTCGCCCGCGCCGAACGCATCTTGAAAGGACGCGGCATGGACATCCGCTTGGGCAATGGCTTTGACGTTCACGCCTTTACCGAAGGCGATCACGTCTGGCTCTGCGGCGTGAAACTTCCCCATACCAAGTCCCTTCTCGGCCATTCCGATGCCGATGTGGGGATGCATGCGCTGACCGATGCCATTTATGGCGCCTTGGCCGAAGGCGATATCGGCACCCATTTCCCCCCCAGCGATCCGCAATGGAAAGGCGCCGAAAGCCATATCTTCCTGCGCCATGCCATGGAACGTGTCGCCGCCCGTGGCTTTCGTCTGGCCAATTGCGATGTCACGCTCATTTGCGAACGCCCCAAGATCGGCCCGCATCAAGGCGCGATGCGCGCGGCCCTCGCCCGGATCATGGGGGTGGAGGTTGACCGCATCAGCGTCAAGGCCACCACCTCGGAACGTTTGGGCTTCACCGGGCGCGAAGAAGGCATCGCCGCCATTGCCACCGCCACGCTGGTCTCCGCATGATCCGCGCCATCACCACTTTCGCCTACATCGGCCACCTGCGCCCCGCCCCCGGCACTTGGGGAAGTGCTGCGGCCGTGGCGCTGGGCGTCCTTGTCTTTGAACTGGGCGGCGGCTGGCTCCTGCCCCTCCTCGCGCTTGCCGCCACCCTTGCCGGGCTCTGGGCCGTGCCCCGGGCGCTTTCGCGCAGCGCCGACAAAGACCCGTCTGAAATCGTGATCGACGAAGTCGCGGGCCAATGGATCGCGCTGTCCTTCACCGCTTTGCCGCTCTGGTCCAAGGGCATCTCGATCCTTGCCGCTTGGCCGGGGTTCGTCGTTCCCTTCCTCCTGTTCCGCCTGTTCGATATCTGGAAACCTTGGGTCATCGGCCGGGCCGACCGGCGCGGCGATGCTCTGGGCGTCATGCTCGACGACCTCTGGGCCGGGCTTTTCGCCGGGATCGGCTCTGTTCTTCTCGCCGGGCTCTATCACGCCGTTCTGGTGCCAATGCCATGAGCGCGCACCCCGCCGACATCCTCGCCCGCGCCCGTGCCAATGGCCTGCGCATCGCCACCGCCGAAAGCTGCACCGGCGGCATGGTCGGGGCTGCGCTGACCGATATCCCCGGCTCCTCGGATGTTTATGACCGGGGCGTCATCACCTATTCCAACGCGGCCAAGGTCGATCTCCTCGGCGTCTCCCCCAAAACGCTCGCCACCCACGGCGCCGTCAGC
>JALOTC010000132.1 GCA_025458085.1 Cypionkella sp.
CATACCGAAAGCATCCTGACCGAAGATGACGCCGCAGCCGCCCGCTTCTTTGCCCGGCTCGATAGCGCGATTCTGATGCGCAACGCCTCCACCCAATTCGCCGATGGCGGCGAATTCGGCATGGGGGCGGAAATCGGCATCGCCACGGGCAAGATGCATGCGCGCGGGCCAGTCGGGGCCGAACAACTCACCAGCTTCAAATATCTCGTCACCGGCGATGGCACCTGCCGCGCCTAAACCGCGCGCTCAGAACGTCATCCGAATCTGTGGTGCGCCGATTTCCACGGTCAGACGGCGGTGCTGACGCGCCATTTCCTCGCGCAGCAGCGCGAATTGCACCGTTGCTGGTGTCACCTCTGTGCGCGCCATGGGGTTTGATAGATACTCCCACAATGCGGCTTCCACCCGCAGCTTCGGCCCGGAGGCGGTCAACGTCCAGCGTGCCTCCCCCCGTTCTACTTTCACAAGTCCTCCCTGCGGCAAGGCCGTTTCAAGGCAGAGAAACCCAAGACAGGCCAATTTCGCCTCGCGCCGCGAGAGGCTTGCGGGGCTGTCCCACAGCACGCGCAGCCGCCCGCTCTTGACCATATCGGACAAGGCCCCCGAGACATCGCCCCGCGTGATCGTCTGATCCGGCCCGCCCGTCGCGCCAAAGGCCACACGAAAGAACCGGATGCGCGCATTGGCATGGGCCACGCTTTCCGCGACCAGCGCCAGTTCCGGGCTACCCTCGGCCAAATCCATCAACATCAACTCCACCCCATTGCCGATGGCCCCAATCGGGCTGATAAGATCATGGCACAGGCGCGAGCCTACGAGCGCGGTCAGGTCCGGCACCGCCATGGTGGGGGCCTGATCGCGAAAAGCGGGGTCAAAGGATGTTACAGGCGGTCTGTCGGTCATCGGCTGCCTTTCCAAGGATAGACAAGGAATGAATGCACTTCTGGAACCGGGCATGATGGTCCGCCATCCCACCCAAGCCGATTGGGGGCTGGGGCAGGTGCAATCCAATATCGGCGGGCGGATCACCGTCAATTTCGAACATGCGGGTAAGGTCGTGATCGATGGTCGGCATATCGAACTGATCCCCGTCTTTGGCCCCTGACACTGGTTTTGCGCCTCTCTAAAGCTGGTCCGCAAGGGCCCGCCCGACAAGGGCTTGCCGAACAAGGGCCTGCTTGACGAGAGCCTTTCCCGGTTGATGTTGCGGACTGGCCCGCTTCCTTCTATGCCCGTTCTAGCCCCAAGGGTCTTAACCGGGGGTTAACCGTAACCCCGCCCGAGACAGGAGTGTTGATGGCCGAGGAGACCTATCTTGTGCGCCTTGCGCAGGATGCGGCGGATCACGCCGCCGCGCTGCGTCTGCGCTATCAGGTTTTCGTGGCCGAGCTGGGGGCCGATGGCCCCTTGGTCGATCATGCCGCCCGCATCGAACGCGATGAATTCGACCCGTTCTTCGACCATATGGTCCTGATCGACCAGCGCCGCGATCCGGCCGCCCGTGATCATGTGGTCGGCGTCTATCGCCTGCTCCCTTGCGACAGGATGCAGGCCGCGGGCCGCTTCTATTCCGAAAGCGAATTCGACCTTTCGCCGCTCACATCCTCGGGCCGCAGGCTTCTGGAACTGGGGCGGTCCTGCATCCACCCCGATCATCGCGGCGGCTCCGGCCTCTTCCACCTCTGGAACGCGCTCGCCCAATATGTGCTGGATCGTGACATCGAGGTGCTTTTCGGCGCGGCTTCGCTTCCCGGCACCGATGTCGCGGCGCTGCGGATGCCGCTGGCGCATCTCCACCACAACCATCTCGCGCCCGAAGCCTTGCGCGTGCGCGCCCATGGTGCGGGGGCTGTGGCGATGGATCTCGTCCCGCGTGAGGCCGTGGACCGCCGCGCCGCCGCAGCCGCCATCCCGCCGCTCATCAAAGCCTATCTGCGCTTGGGCGGTTTCGTGGGGCAGGGGGCCTATGTCGACCGCGCCTTCAACACCACCGATGTCTGCCTCGTCATGGACACCGCAAGGATGAGCGCCAAGCACCGCGATTTCTACACAAGGCGGCGGAGCGAGGCGTGAGCACCTGGCGCGGTGAGAGCATGGCTCTGCCCCGCATCGGCCCGATGGGCTGGTGGCGTGTGCTTTGGCGCGGCACGCTTTGGGGCGGCCTCACCTATGGCGGCCTCCTCCTCCTCCTTCTCCTCCGGCTGGTGGAGGCGCCGATCCACGGCCAGAACCGCCCCTGGACCCCGCATATCACCCAAACCGTCTGCCGCCTCACCTTCCGCATCCTCGGCATGGGCCACAGCGTGCAAGGCCGCCCGATGGCGCATCACGGCGCGATGGTCGCAAACCACGCCTCCTGGGTCGATATCTTCGCGCTCAACGCCTGCGACCGGGTCTATTTCGTCGCGAAATCCGAAGTCGCGGGCTGGCCCGGCATCGGCTGGCTTGCCCGCGCGACCGGCACGCTGTTTATCGCCCGCAAGGGGGCAGAGGCGAAACACCACCTCGCGCTCTTCGAATCCCGCCTCCGCGCGGGCCATCGGCTCCTGTTCTTCCCCGAAGGCACCTCGACCGATGGGCGCCGCGTCCTGCCCTTCAAGACCACATTGTTCGAGGCGTTTTTCACCCACGGCATGGAACGCGTCATGCAGATCCAACCCGTCAGCGTGATCTACCACGCCCCTCCGGGGGCAGACCCCCGCCTTTACGGCTGGTGGGGGGACATGGCCTTCGCGCCCCATCTGCTCGCGCTCCTCTCCCTGCCGCGCCACGGCCGGGTCGAGGTGATCTTCCACCCCGAAGTGCCGGTGGATGCGTTTGAGGACCGCAAGGCGCTTGCCCGCCATTGCGAAAGGGTCGTGCGCACCGCCATCCCCTTCGCCGCCAGCGAATAGCCTAGCCCAAAGGCGCGATCAGTTCCTTAAGCGCCGCCACCGGGTTATCGGCCCCCCAAATCTCAGGCCCAAAGGCGAAATGGTCGGTCACGGGGCCGAACTGTTCCACCAAGGCCCGCGTCAGCGCGCCTTCGGCGACGACCGGCACTTCGATCATCTCGGACCACCATTCGAACAGATCGAACTCCGCCCGCTGCCCCGTGCCAAGCCCGGTTTCCCCCACCGGGCCAAAGGCCACATAATCGGCCCCCGCCTCGCCCGCGCTGATCCCCTCATGCCGGGTCACGCCGCAATGCGCGCCGATGATCGCATCTGCCCCAAGGTCCTTGCGCGCCTTGCGCACCGACCGCGCGCCATCGGTCAGATGCACGCCATCAAGGCCGAGGCGTTCCACGAGCAGCAGATGGCTTTCAATCACCACCGCCACATCGCGGGCATGGGCCAATTCGCGCACCGCATCCGCCGCGCGGATCAACTCCATCTCATCCCGCGTCGCCAGACTGATCCGCAGACAGGCAATCTCCACCGCATCCAGAACGGCGGCCAGACGGTCCGGGTCCGTTTCAAGATCAAAGGCGGGGGGCGTAATCAGGTTGATCTGCGGGCGGTCGTCACTGGCCATGCTGTCCTCATGCGCTTTCCGCCCGATTAGCAGCCTTTGCCCCTTTTGGCCATGCCCGCCACAGGCCAAACCTCACCAACCCTTGCCCGCAGGCCCCCCAACCCTTATCTGGCCGCAACCCTTATCTGGCCCAGACCCGCACCGGAGCCCGCCATGATCGAGCCTGCCTTCATCCTCGTCCGCCCCCAGATGGGCGAGAATATCGGGGCCGCCGCCCGCGCCATGCTGAACTTCGGCCTGACCCGGATGCGCATCGTCGACCCGCGCGATGGCTGGCCCAACCCCAAGGCCGTGGCCATGGCCTCGGGCGCGGGCCGCCTCCTCGATCACGCGGGGCTTTTCCCCGATGTGCCCGCCGCCATCCGCGATTGCGACTATGTCTTTGCCACCACCGCACGGGGGCGCGAACTCGTCAAACCCGTCGTCACCCCCGAACGCGCGATGGAAATGACCCGCGCCTTGGCGGCAGAGGGCAAGCGCGTCGGCATCCTCTTTGGCCCCGAACGCGCGGGGCTGGAAAATGACGATGTGGCGCTCGCCAATGCCATCGTTACCGTGCCGGTGAATCCCGATTTCCCCAGCCTCAACCTTGGGCAATGCGCGCTTCTGATGGGCTATGAATGGCGCCGCCAGACCACCGCCACCGCGCCCGAGGTGCTGGGCCTCGCCCGCACCGAACTCGCCCAAAGGATCGATGTCGAAAAACTCGCCGATCATTTTGAGGAACGGCTAGAGACCGCAGGCTTCTTCTTCCCGCCCGACAAGGCGGAGGGGATGAAACTGAACCTGCGCAACATGTGGGCGCGGCTCAACCTCACCCGGGCCGAGGTGCAGACCTTCCACGGCATCCTGCGCCAAATCGCATGGAAGCTGAAACGTCAGGACGGCGAACCGCCTGCGACACCCTGACCGCGCCCCCTTGAAGCAAAGGGGTGCTGCGCCTAGTGTCCGCCGCAGCAAGACACAAAGGCAGACGACATGGCCGGTAAGCGCAGCATCTTCGAAGAAGTGGGCACCGCCCCGCAGGACAAACCCCTTCCCGCAGGCGGGATGATCGACACCCGCCCCCGTGGGGCGCGCGGCGCGATCCGGGTTTGGCTGATGGTGCTGTTCGCGATGGTCATGGTGATGATCGCCGTGGGCGGCCTCACCCGCCTCACCGATTCCGGGCTTTCCATCACCGAATGGCGCCCCGTCACCGGCGCGCTGCCGCCCATGTCCGATGCCGCATGGCAGGAAGAATTCGATAAATACCGCCTGATTCCGCAATATGAACTCGTCAACAAAGGCATGAGCCTAGAGGAGTTCAAATTCATCTATTGGTGGGAATGGGGCCACCGTCAGTTGGGCCGCGCCATCGGCCTTGTCTGGGGGTTGGGGTTCCTCTTCTTCTGGGCCACCAAACGCATTCCCACGGGCTGGACCGGGCGGCTTCTCCTCCTTGGCGGCCTTGGCGGGTTGCAAGGGGCGATTGGCTGGTGGATGGTCGCCTCTGGCCTGACTGGGCAGATGACCGCCGTCGCCTCCTACCGCCTTGCCACCCATCTGGGCCTTGCCTTCATCATCCTTGGCCTCATCGCCTGGTATGTGAACCTTTTGGGGCGCAGCGAAGCGGAGCTTCTCCAAGCAAGGCGCGGGCGTGAGGCGAAGCTTTTCTCCCTCTCCACCGGTCTCATGCATTTCGCCTTCCTGCAAATCGTGCTCGGGGCCTTGGTCGCGGGCATCGACGCAGGCCGCGCCTTCCCCACATGGCCCGATATGAACGGCCAATTCTTCCCGGCAGACGCTTTCTATGTGCCAGACGGGCAGGGGGGCAGCCTGCCGATCTGGCATGCCTTCTTTGAAAATCCGGGCCTCGTGCAATTCATGCACCGCATGTCGGGCTATGCGCTCTTTGCCTTTGCCATCGTGGTCTGGCTGCGCGGGCGCAAATCGGCCCATGCCACCACGCGCTCGGCCTTCAACATGGTCATGCTGATGATGGTGGCGCAGATGGGCCTTGGCATCGCGGCGGTGGTCACAGCCGCGCATCTGCATGTGGCGATCAGCCATCAGGTTGGCGCCGTGCTGCTCTGGGTGCTCATCATCCGCGCGCGCCACTTCGCGCAATATCCCCTCGCAGGCTCGATCGCCAAAGGAACCGCATGATGCAGGCCAATTCCGCCTATGCCGCGCTGATGGCCCATCAGCGCGAAACCGAAGCGCTCGCCCAAGTCGCGGGGCGGCTGGGCTGGGATCAGGAAACCATGATGCCGCGCGGGGCCGCCGATCAACGGTCCGAAGAAATGGCCGCGATGGAAGGCGTTCTGCACGCCCGCCGCACCGACCCCCGCATCGCCGAATGGCTAGAGGCCGCGGGGACCGAATCCCCCGATACGGTCGCCAGCGCGCAGTTGCGCCACATCCGCCGCAGCTATGCCCGCATGACCAAGGTGCCCGCGCGTCTGGCGCAGGAACTCGCCCGCGTCACCAGCCGCGCCCAGGGCATTTGGGCCGAGGCGCGCGCCCAAGACGACATCCCCGCCTTCCTGCC
>JALOTC010000133.1 GCA_025458085.1 Cypionkella sp.
GCGCCTTCCTTGTGCATGTCGATGAAAATCTCGCCCAAGGAGCCATCGGCATATTCGCCGGTCCGCAGATAAACCTTGTGGCCGCCCACGATGGCCTTCTGTGTATAGCCCTTGCGCCGTTCGGGCAGCTTTTCGCGGTTGGAACGGACGATTTCCTTGATGATCACCTTTTCGACGATCTTCTCGGCAATCACCGCCGCCTTTTCCTGCATCGACCCGGTGGCGAGGATCTCTTCGGCTTCCTCATCATCATCGATCAGCGCGGCAGCGAGCGGCTGGCTGAGTTTGGAGCCATCGCGGTAAAGCGCATTGGCCTTGATGCCGAGGCTATGGGAAAGCTCATAGGCGGCAAGCGTTTCTTCGATCGTGGCCGAATTGGGCATGTTGATCGTCTTGGAAATCGCGCCCGAGATGAAGCTTTGCGCCGCCGCCATCATATAGATGTGGCTTTCCACCGACAGGAAGCGCTTGCCTTTCTTGCCGCAGGGGTTGGCGCAATCGAACACGGGGTAGTGTTCGGTCCTCAGGAAGGGCGCGCCTTCCAGCGTCATGGTGCCACAGACATGGTCATTGGCGGCATCAATCTGGGCCTTGGTAAAGCCAAGATGGCGCAGCAAGTCAAAGGTCGGGTCGTTCAGCTTTTCCGCCGGAATGCCCAGCGTGCCTTTGCAGAACTCCTCCCCCAGCGTCCACTGGTTGAACACAAAGCGGATGTCAAAGGCCGAAGGCAGCGCCGCTTCGATCTTTTCAATCTCACGCGGGCCAAAGCCGTGGCCGATCAGCGCGGTATGGTTGATGGCAGGTGCCTGTGCGATGGAGCCATGCCCCACCGCATAGGCCACGATTTCCGCGATCTGGTGGCTGGGATAGCCCAGCTTTTCCAAGGCGGCAGGCACCGACTGGTTGATGATCTTGAAGTAACCACCGCCGGCGAGCTTTTTGAACTTCACCAGCGCGAAGTCCGGCTCGATCCCCGTGGTATCGCAATCCATGACGAGGCCAATGGTGCCGGTGGGCGCGATGACCGTGGTCTGCGCGTTGCGGAAGCCATGCGCCTCACCCAAAGACAGCGCCTCATCCCAGCAAGATTTTGCAAGCGATACAAGCGTTTGGTCTGGGCAATTCGCGTGGTCAAGCGCGACGGGGTTGACGTTCACGCCCTCATAGACCTTGGCCGCATGGGCCGCAGCGCGGTGGTTCCGGATTACGCGCAGCATGTGGTCGGCGTTGCGGGCATAACCGGGGAACGGCCCCAATTCCTTGGCCATCTCTGCGCTGGTCGCATAGGCCACGCCGGTCATGATGGCGGTCAGCGCGCCGCAAAGGGCGCGGCCCTCTGCCGAGTCATAGCCAAGGCCCATGTTCATCAACAGCCCGCCGATATTGGCATAGCCAAGGCCCAGCGTGCGGAAATCATAGGAAAGTTGCGCGATTTCCTTCGACGGGAACTGCGCCATCATCACGCTGATTTCCAACGTGACGGTCCAGAGCCGCGAGGCATGAACATACCCCTCGGCATCGAACCGACCATCCTTGAAGAAGGTGAGCAGGTTCATCGACGCAAGGTTACAGGCCGTATCGTCAAGGAACATATATTCCGAGCAGGGGTTGGAGCCGCGGATCGGCCCATCCACCGGGCAGGTGTGCCAGGCGTTGACGGTATCATGGAACTGGATACCGGGGTCGGCACAGGCCCAAGCGGCATGGCCCACCTGATCCCACAGCTCGCGCGCCTTGATCGTCTTGGCGACCTTGCCATCCGTGCGGCGGATCAGCGCCCAATCCTCGTCGTTCTTCACGGCCTTGAGGAAGGCATCGGTCACGCGGACCGAGTTGTTGGAGTTCTGGCCCGAGACGGTGATGTAAGCCTCGGAGTCCCAATCGGTGTCATAAGTGGGAAATTCGATCGAGTCGAAACCCTGACGCGCATATTGCAGGATACGGTTCGTGTAGGTGTCGGGGATCATGGCCTTCTTGGCCGATTTGATCGCCGCTTTCAGGGCAGGGTTTTTGGCCGGGTCCACCGAATCTTCGGCCGACCCATCCCACTGGCGGATCGCGGCAAAGATTTCGTTCAGCTTCACCTCATGCATCTTGGAGCCAGCGACGAGGCTCGCCACCTTCTGCTCCTCGATCACCTTCCAGTTGATGAAGGCTTCGATATCGGGGTGATCCATGTCACAGATCACCATCTTGGCCGCGCGGCGGGTGGTGCCACCGGATTTGATCGCGCCAGCGGCACGGTCACCGATTTTGAGGAAACCCATCAGGCCCGAGGATTTGCCGCCACCCGACAGCTTTTCCCCCTCGCCCCGCAGCGAGGAGAAGTTGGTGCCGGTACCAGAGCCATATTTGAACAGACGCGCCTCACGCACCCAGAGGTCCATGATGCCGCCATCATTCACGAGGTCATCCTTGACCGATTGGATGAAGCAGGCATGGGGCTGCGGATGTTCATAGGCCGAGGAGGAGGAGGTCAGCTTACCGGTCTGGTAATCGACGTAGAAATGGCCCTGACCGGGACCGTCGATGCCATAGGCCCAATGCAGGCCCGTGTTGAACCACTGGGGCGAGTTCGGCGCCGCCATCTGACGGGCCAGCATGAAGCGCATTTCGTCAAAATAGGCGCGGGCATCGGCCTCGGTGGTGAAATAGCCACCCTTCCAGCCCCAATAGGCCCAGGCGCCTGCCAAACGGTCAAACACCTGCTTGGCGCTGGTTTCGCCGCCAAAGCGCTGGTCTTCGGGCAGGTCGGCCATGGCATCGTGATCGGGAACCGACCGCCAGAGGAATTCGGGCACGCCCTTTTCCTTGACCTTTTTCAAACGCGCGGGGATTCCTGCCTTGCGGAAATACTTCTGCGCCAGAACGTCGGAGGCCACTTGGCTCCAGCCTTCGGGAATTTCCACCGCTTCATTGCGGAACACGACCTTGCCATCGGGATTGCGGATTTCCGAGGTGGTGGTGGTAAAGGCCATCGCGCCATAGGCGCCCGTCGCGTCGGTGGTAAATCTGCGCTCGATCTTCATCGGACTTGCCCTTCCCCAAAGTGGCCCCGGTTCAAGCCGGTCTGGCCATTGACCCTGATGTTGTGCCCAGGGCGTTTCAGGCAGGGCGCAGGGCGAAAGACAAAAGCACTTCGCCCCTTGCCCATTATATTAGGCAAAGTGGCATGGGCGCGGCGCGCCTGCCTGTGAAGCTGGTTTCTGTCCCCGCCCTGCCGCCACTACATTTAGTGTGCCGCCGGGCTGCTTCGTCAAACTGTCGTAATCCCGCGGCCTGTTCAACGGATTTTTTTGCCTTGTAAGAAGTTTTTAGGACTTGACCGATTTTCCGGCTATCAGCGCGAAAATCAGGGGTCGATTCAAGCTCTGCCCGCCGGCCTGTGGATAGGGCGGTGGACAAGACGAGCAGAGCCGCACCTGCGAGGGGAAAAGCCAAGCCTTCGCGGCAGTTTGGCAGAAAAGCTTTGGAAAAGAGGTGAGTTCGCCCGCCTTGGGGATGATCAGGCGCGGCGGTTGATCAAGACGATTCCCACGGCGATGAGCACGGTGGCCACACCCATCGCAAGCGTGACCCTTTCGCCATAGAGAAGCGCGCCGAGCGTGATGGCAAAGACAGGGGTAAGGAAGGAAAAGGAGGCCACAGTCGCGGTGGGATAGACCGAAAGAAGCCAGAGCCAGAAGATGAAACCACCCGCCACAACTATGGAGGACTGAAAGATCAGCCCCAAGATATGGTAGGGAGTGACCTCTCGGATCAGCGGACCAAAGGCCGGGGCAGCCAGAATCAGCAGGGGTGCCGAAACCAGCACCATCCAGAAAAGCTGCATCTCCGGTCCTGCCTCACGCAGAGAGGTCTTGCGCGCCAGAAAGGCCGTGCCTGCCCAGCCCAAAGCAGCGCCAAGCGCCAAGAGATCCCCTGCAAGGCTGCCCCCAGTGCCGGGTTGGCGCGACAGGATCGCGGTCGCCGTGCCCGCAAAGGCCAGCAACAAACCGATAGCCTTGATCCGCGTGATCCTTTCCCCCGGCAGGCCGAAATGGGCCATGATCGCAAGCCAGAAGGGCATGGAGTAAAAGATGACGCTCGCCCGGCCCAAGGCGGTCAGATCAAGCGCGAGAAAGAGGCACAGGAATTCGGCGGCAAAGACGGTCCCGATCAGCAGACCGGGGCCAAGGTCCTTGCGCCGCAAGACCGGCGGCCGCCCCCGCGCCCAAAGCCACAGCCCGACGAAGGCCACCGCCAGCGCCGAGCGCAGCCCCGCAAAGAAGACCGGCTGAATCCCCTCATTCACCTCGACGATGATGACTTGATTCAGCGCCAAAAGCGCCGTCACCCCAAGGAGCGATGCCGCCCCTGCCCCGTCGATCCTGTCTTTGCGCATGTGGCCCCCTGCCCAACGCGACCTTCCCGTGCCCTTAGGTCCGCGTCAAGCAAGCTGCGCATAGGGTGGCGCGGGGGCGAAGGTTGCGGTAAGGAGGGCAAAAGACGGAACGCCTGCCATGACCGATATCATCGCCCGCTGCGAGGCCAAGGGCCTGCGCATGACCGACCAGCGCCGCACCGTGGCGCGTGTGGTGGGTGAGGCCGAAGATCATCCCGATGTCGAGGAACTTTACGCCCGCGCCTCGGCGCTGGATCCGCGCATCTCTCTGGCCACTGTCTATCGCACGGTCAAACTGTTCGAAGAGGCGGGGATTCTGGAGCGTCTTGAATTTGGCGATGGCCGCGCGCGCTATGAAGATGCCGACCGCGACCACCATGACCATCTGATTGATGTGAGCACCGGCGAAGTCATAGAATTCGTGGACCCAGAGATCGAAGCCCTGCAAGAAAAGATCGCGGCACGGCTCGGTTATCGGTTGATCGGCCACCGTCTGGAACTCCTTGCCGTTCCTGTGAAAAAGCCCACATCGTGACGCTTTCCGCAAATGGACGCGGGGCCCTGCTGATGGTGGGGTCCATGCTGGCCTTCGCCTTCGAGGACCTTTTCCTCAAGCGCGCGGCCATGGCGCTGCCGCCCGGTCAGGTGGTGGCAATGGTAGGCGTGGCGGGGGCGGCCTGTTTCTGGGCTATTGCCGCGATGAAGCGCCAGCCGATCCTCACGCGCGAGGCTCTGCGCGGCGCGGCGCTCTTGCGCTCGCTCTCCGAAGGTGTGGCGACCATGCTCTATGTCACTGCCTTGGCACTCATCCCGCTGACGGTGAATTCCGCGATCCTGCAAGCCTCGCCCCTTGCCGTCACGATGGGGGCGGCCTTGGTGCTGCGCGAGCCGGTTGGGTGGCGGCGCTGGACAGCGATTGGCGTGGGCTTCATCGGTGTCCTTGTGATCCTGCGACCGGGGACCGAGGGCTTTTCGCCCGCGAGCCTTCTGACCGTTGTCTGTGTCCTGCTTCTGGTCGTGCGCGATCTTGCCACGCGCGTCATGCCCGCGGCGATCGGCACCTTCCAACTGACGACTTGGGCCTATCTGTCGCTGATCCCGGCGGGGCTGATCCTGATGAGGATCGCCGGCGATGCCCCCGCGCCCATCGATTCCGCCCACTGGGCGGATCTTGCTGGCGCAGTGGTGACCGGGCTTTTCGGCTATTGGGCCGTCACGGCGGCGATGCGGTCAGGCGATGTCTCGGCGATTGCGCCCTTCCGCTATACACGACTCGTCTTTGCCGTCGTCCTCGCCATGCTCTTCCTTGGCGAAAGGCCCGATCTGGCCACCATGATCGGCGCGGCACTCATCATCGGATCGGGGCTTTACACGCTCGCCCGCGAGGCGCGGTTACGGCATCAGCAAACAAAAGCGGCGCAATCGTCGCAGCTTCGGCGCTAACATTTCTGTTTGCGCTAACAATCCCCTTCCCGCAGGGGGTGGCCCGCGCTATAGCAGCCCCGGCCCAACCCATTTCCCGTGACCGATCCCAGACCGGAGGACCCCATGAGCACGATCATCGACATCCACGCCCGCGAAATTCTCGACAGCCGGGGCAACCCCACGGTGGAGGTGGATGTAACCCTCGAAAGCGGGGCCATGGGCCGCGC
>JALOTC010000012.1 GCA_025458085.1 Cypionkella sp.
TGCCGCTCTGGACCTCCGCTGACGCCGCCGCCGCCACCGGCGGCACCACCCCCAAAGCCTGGGAGGCCAACGGCGTCTCCATCGATACCCGCACGCTGCGATCGGGCGACCTCTTCGTCGCACTCCAAGCCGCCCGCGATGGCCATGATTTCGTGGCCCAGGCGCTTGCCAAAGGGGCGGCCGCCGCGCTCGTCTCGCGCATACCCGAAGGCGTCGCCCCCGACGCGCCCCTCCTCCTCGTCCCCGATGTCCTCAGGGCGCTCGAAGACCTCGGCCGCGCCGCCCGCGCCCGCACCAAGGCCCGCGTCGTGGGCATCACCGGATCGGTCGGCAAAACCTCCACCAAGGAAATGCTCCGCGCCATTCTTGGGGGGCAAGGCCGCGTCCATGCGGCAGAGGCCAGCTATAACAACCACTGGGGCGTCCCCCTCACCCTCGCCCGGATGCCGGCAGAGGCGGATTACGCCGTCATCGAAATCGGCATGAACCACCCCGGCGAAATCGCCCCCCTCGCACGGATGGCCGCCCCCCATGCGGTGATGATCACCACCGTCGCCCCCGCCCATCTGGAAGCCTTCGAATCGATCGAAGGCATCGCCCATGAAAAAGCCTCCATCATGGAGGGCCTCGCCCCCGGCGGCGCGGCGATCCTCAATGCCGATCTCGACACGACCCCGATCCTGCTGGCCAAAGCCGATGCGGTGCAGGCCCGCCCGGTGCTTTTTGGCCAAAGCGCCACAGCGCAATATCGCCTGATCGACGCGCATCTGGCAGGCGATACGGTCGTCGCCCGCGCCGCCTGCAACGGCGATGCGCTCTTGTTCAAGGTCCGCAGTCCGGGGCGCCATTTCGCGCTCAACGCGCTCGGCGCCTTGGCCGTGGCCGAGGCGCTGGGGGCCGACCTCACCCTTGCCGCCTGCGATCTGGGGCAATGGCTCCCGCCCGACGGGCGCGGGGTGCAGGAAACCATCCTCCTCGACAGGGTCGAAGAAACCCGCTTCCAACTCTTCGACGATGCCTTCAACGCCAATCCCGCCAGCCTCGCCGCCGCCCTCGATGTGCTGATCGCCACCCGGCCCGAAAACGGCGTGGGCCGCGTGGGGCAGGGGCGGCGCATCGCCATTCTGGGCGATATGCTGGAACTCGGCCCGACCGAGGGCGCACTTCACGCCGCCATCGCCCGCCATCCGGGGCTAGAGGCGGTGGACCTCATCCATTGCGTCGGCCCGCGGATGCGCGCCCTCTATGACGCGCTCCCCCGCCACCAGCGCGGCCAATGGGTCGAAACCGCAGCAGACCTGCGCCCCATGGTCCGCAGCCTCGTCGATGCCGGGGATATCGTGCTGGTCAAAGGCTCCAAAGGCTCCAAGGTCAGCATCCTCGTTGACGCGCTGCGCAATCTGGGCC
This sequence comes from Cypionkella sp., assembly GCA_025458085.1. Classification (GTDB taxonomy): domain Bacteria; phylum Pseudomonadota; class Alphaproteobacteria; order Rhodobacterales; family Rhodobacteraceae; genus Pseudotabrizicola. Next base: position 1,408 of record JALOTC010000012.1, read on the forward strand.
AAGGACCCGCCCAAGACAAAGGGACCGAGTGAATGTTGTACTTCCTGACCGAATTTTCCACCGGAGGAGATGTCTTCAATCTCTTCCGCTACATCACCTTCCGGGCAGGCGGGGCCTTCCTCACCGCGCTGATCTTCGGGTTCATGTTCGGCAGGCCGCTGATCGATATCCTGCGCCGCAAACAGGGCAAGGGCCAACCGATCCGCGATGATGGTCCCCAAACCCATTTCGCCAAGGCTGGTACCCCCACGATGGGGGGGCTGCTGATCCTCTCGGCGCTCCTTGTCTCCACGCTCCTTTGGGCGCGGCTCGATAACCCTTATGTCTGGATCGTGCTTCTGGTGACGCTGGCCTTTGGCCTGATCGGCTTTGCCGATGATTATGCCAAGGTCACGAAACAGAATACCAAAGGCGTCTCGGGCAAGCTGCGCTTTGGCCTTGGCCTTCTGATCGCTGCTTTGGCAAGCTTTGCCGCCTCCAGCTTCCATCCCGAGGCACTGACCAATCAACTGGCCTTCCCCTTCTTCAAGGACCTGCTTTTGAACCTGTGGTGGTTCTTCATTCCCTTCGGCATGATCGTGATCGTGGGCGCGGCCAATGCGGTCAACCTGACCGACGGGCTTGATGGGCTTGCCATCATGCCGGTGATGATCGCCGCAGGCACCTTTGGCGTGATCGCCTATGTGGTGGGCAACTTCAATTACACCGATTACCTCGGTGTCCATTTCGTGCCCGGCACGGGCGAACTGCTGATCTTCTGCGCCGCGCTCTTTGGCGGGGGGATGGGGTTTTTGTGGTATAACGCGCCCCCCGCTGCGGTGTTCATGGGCGATACGGGCAGCCTCGCCCTTGGGGGCGCTTTGGGTGCGATTGCGGTCTGCACCAAGCACGAGATTGTGCTGGCCATCGTCGGTGGGCTTTTCGTGGTAGAGGCGATGTCGGTCATCATCCAAGTCGCCTATTTCAAGCGCACCGGAAAGCGCGTGTTCCTGATGGCCCCGATCCACCACCATTTCGAGAAGAAGGGCTGGGCCGAGCCGCAGATCGTGATCCGCTTCTGGATCATCTCGCTCATCCTCGCGCTGATCGGTCTGGCCACGCTCAAGGTGCGCTAGGGCGGCGTGATGGATCACCCTTGGGGAGGGCTGTCTGCCCTCCCCAAACCCCTCCCGAGGATATTTGAGAACAGATGAAGGGGGTAGGGCGAAGGCTCTGTCCTTGTTTCTGTCAGCGGCGCGCCTGTCTGTACGGGGGGTGTACAGGGGGTGTACGCAAGGTGACATGGCGCGCAGCCCCTTCCGCGCCCGCCCGCTTTCGCCTATCTCTGGCGCGTCACAGGCGGAGGCGCGGCATGATCCCGGTCAAGGGTTTTCAGGGAAAAAACGTGGGTGTTCTTGGGCTTGGCCGGTCTGGTCTGGCAACAGCCCGCGCGCTTGCCGCAGGTGGGGCAAAGCCGCTTCTGTGGGACGACAGCCCAGAGTCGCGCGCAAAGGCGGAAGCGGAAGGCTTTGATCTGACTGATCTTTTGCGGGATTCGGTGCTGCAAGACCTCGCCTCTCTGATCGTCAGCCCCGGCATCCCCCACCTCTATCCGACACCCCACCGCGTGATCGCCCGCGCGTTAGAGCTTGGCGTGCCGGTTGATAACGATATTGGCCTTTTCTTTCAAAGCTTTGCCGGTGAGGATTGGGCACAGATGGAGGTCACGCCGCGGGTTGTCTGCGTGACCGGATCGAATGGCAAATCGACGACTACCGCGTTGATTCATCACATTTTACAGGTCGCCGGCAGACCCACGCAAATGGCCGGAAACATCGGGACCGGGGTCCTGTCGATCACCCCCGCGCAGGATGGCGAGGTGGTGGTCTTGGAACTCTCCAGCTACCAGACCGAACTCGCCCGCGCATTGACCCCGGATGTGGCTGTTTTTACAAATCTTTCTCCCGACCATCTGGATCGCCACTTCGGCATGGGCGGCTATTTCGCGGCCAAGCGGCGGCTGTTTTCGGAAGGTGGCCCAGATCGCGCGGTGGTGGGCGTTGATGAGGTGGAGGGGCGTTTCATGGCTGGCCAACTGGCCCAAGGTCCGCAGGATGACCGGGTGATCCGCATCTCTTCGGGCCAAAAGCTGGAAGGCTTTGGCTGGTCCGTCTTTGCGCGCAAGGGGTTTTTGGCGGAATGGCGCAAGGGTCGGCAGGTGGCGAGCATTGATTTGCGGGCCATTTCCGGCCTTCCGGGCGCGCATAACCACCAAAACGCCTGCGCCGCCTATGCGGCTGCGCGCGCTCTAGGGGTGGCGCCAAAGATGATCGAAGCCGCATTCCATAGTTTTGCGGGCCTGCCCCATCGCAGCCAGGTGGTGGGGGAACGCGGGGGGGTGCGCTTTGTGAATGATTCCAAGGCCACCAATGTGGACAGTGCCGCGAAGGCGCTTCAGGCCTTTCCCCGGATCCGCTGGATCGCGGGCGGGATGGGCAAGGAGGGAGGGATCGCCGCGCTGGAGCCTTTCCTCGGGTCGGTCGTGAAGGCCTATCTGATTGGCCATTCGGCTCGGGATTTCGCGCTGCAGATCGGCCAAACCCCGCATGAGATTTGCGAAACCATGGACCGCGCGGTGCTGCGTGCCGCCGAAGAGGCGGAGGCGGGGGAGGTGGTGCTTTTGGCCCCTGCGGCGGCGAGTTTTGACCAATATCCCAATTTCGAAAAGCGGGGTGAGGATTTCACCCAGAGGGTCAAGGCGCTTTTGGGCGGTTGAGCCGCCTAAAGCCGCAATTCCCCCGCCAGATCGGCCAAAAGCCGGGCTGAGGCGGCCAGTGCCTTTTCTTCGGCCGCATCCAGTTCGGGCATGAGATCCGCCACAACCCCCGCCCGCCCGATCACCCGGGGCAGGGATAGGGTGGCCCCCCGCACGCCGCAAACCTCGGGCATCTGGATGGAGACGGAGAGCACCGCCTGTTCATCGCGCAAGACCGCGCGCGCGATGCGCGACAGCCCAGCCCCGATCCCGAACCATGTGGCACCCTTGCCTGCGATGATGCGATAGGCCGCGCGGCGCACGCCCTCATCAATGCGCGCCATCACATCATCGGTAATTGCAGCCCCCACCTGTGCGGCGAAAGTGCGGATCGGGACAGAGCCTGCGCGGGCGTTGGACCATGCCAGAACCTCGCTATCGCCGTGTTCACCAAGGACATAGGCATGGACAGAGGCAGGCGAGATGCCAAGATGCCGCCCCAGAAGGCTGCGAAAGCGGGCGGTATCAAGGATGGTTCCGGAGCCGATCACCCTTCCCGGTGGCAGGCCGGAAAGGCGGGTGGCCACATCGGTCATGATATCCACGGGGTTGGAGGCGATAAGCAGGATCGCATCGGGCGCGTGGGCGCGGATCTGCGCAAGGATTGCCGCGAAAACTTCGGCATTGCGGGAGAGGAGATCAAGCCTGCTTTCGCCGGGGCGCTGCGCGACACCAGCGGCGAGCACCACGAGATCGGACCCTTCCAGCGCGGCGAAAGGGCCTGCGCGCAGCGTTGCCGGTGGGGCGAAGGGGATGGCATGGGCGATATCTTCGGCCTGCGCCTCGGCCAAGGCGGCATCGCGGTCAACAAGAATGATGTCGGAGGCCGCCCCCTGCAGGGCCATGGCATAGGCGGCCGCGCTGCCGACCTGACCTGCACCGATGATTCCGATCTTTGCCATGCCTGCCTCCTTGATCTTGCCCAAGCATTCCTCCGACAGGCCGGACGATCAAGCTTTTCCGGCATCGCACCATGGCCCGGACATTTGTCTTTCTTCTGGTCTTGGGCGGCGATTGCCGTTAGTGTGATCCTTGATCCGGGATCAACCCGGACGTTCGGCAGAGCAGACGATTACAGGCGGTTCCCATGACTGAGATGGTCTATGGCTCCATGCCCATGCGGGTAACGGAGCCGGTTCTTCCCCGCTGGTGGCGCACGATCGACAAATGGTCGCTTACGGCGATCATGATCCTTTTCGGCATCGGGCTGCTTTTGGGGCTTGCGGCCTCGGTCCCGCTTGCTACGCGCAACGGGCTTGGCGATTTCCACTATGTCCAGCGACAGGCCTTTTTCGGCGGCGTAGCGCTGGTGGTCATGGTGGCGGTGTCGATGATGCCGCCCGCGGCCATTCGGCGGCTTGGGACCATCGGCTTTTTCTTTTCCTTCGTCGCGCTGATGCTTTTGCCCTTTTTTGGCACGGATTTTGGCAAGGGGGCGGTGCGCTGGTTTTCCTTTGGCTTCGCCTCGGTCCAGCCGTCGGAATTCCTCAAACCCGGCTTCATGGTGCTGGCAGGCTGGCTGATGGCGGCGAGCCAGGATATCAGCGGTCCGCCGGGGAAAAGCATCAGCTTTGCCTTGGCCGCCTCTATCGTGATGCTTCTGGCGATCCAGCCCGATTTCGGGCAGGCGGCGCTGATCCTTTTTGGCTGGGGCGTGGTCTATTTCGTGGCTGGCGCGCCGATGACACTGATCGTGGTGATCGTCGCCATTGTAGGCTTTGGCGCGACGATCGCCTATGAAAGTTCCGAACATTTCGCGCGCCGGATCGACGGGTTCCTGAACCCTGAAATCGACCCGAGGAGCCAGATCGGCTATGCGACCAATGCGATCCAAGAGGGGGGCTTCTTCGGCGTGGGCGTGGGCGAGGGGCAGGTGAAATGGACGTTGCCCGATGCCCATACCGATTTCATCATCGCTGTCGCGGCCGAAGAATATGGGCTTATCCTTGTGCTGATCATCATCGGGCTTTACGCGACAATCGTCGTGCGCTCGCTGTTCCGGCTGATGCGGGAGCGCGACCCCTTTGTGCGGCTGGCAGGCACTGGGCTGGCCTGTATCTTTGGCGTGCAGGCCATGATCAACATGGGTGTGGCCGTGCGCCTGCTGCCTGCCAAGGGGATGACGCTGCCATTCGTCAGCTATGGCGGGTCGTCGTTGATCGCGGCGGGCATCACGGTGGGGATGCTGCTGGCGTTGACGCGGACAAGACCACAGGGCCAGATCGGCGATATTCTGCGGCGTGGCCGCTGAGGGGGCGCCATGAGCAAGACACCGCTTCTTCTGATCGCTGCCGGGGGCACCGGTGGGCATATGTTCCCCGCGCAGGCGCTGGCGGAGGCTATGGTGCGCAAGGGGTGGCGGGTGAAACTGTCCACCGATGCGCGGGGTGCGCGCTATGCCGGGGGCTTTCCCCATGTGGTGCAGGTGGAACAGGTTGCCTCGGCCACATTCGCGCGGGGCGGCTTCGTTGCGCGGGCCATGGTGCCTTTGCGCATTGCCGGGGGTGTGCTGGCGGCGCTTTGGGGGCAGATGCGCGACAGGCCAACGGTAGTGGTGGGTTTTGGCGGCTATCCTTCGATTCCCGCGCTTGCGGCGGCTTGGGTGTTGCGCAGGCCGCGGATGATCCATGAACAGAACGGGGTTCTGGGGCGCGTGAACGAGGTTTTCGCGCGCCGCGTTGACCGTGTGGCCTGTGGCACATGGCCCACGACCCTGCCTGCGGGGGTGGAGGCTGTGCATACTGGCAATCCTGTCCGTGCGGCCGTGCTGGAACGGGCGGCCTCACCCTATATCCCGCCGGGGGATTATCCGATGAGCCTTTTGGTCATGGGCGGAAGCCAAGGGGCCAAGGTGCTGTCGGATGTGGTGCCAGAGGCGGTGGCGCACCTGCCCGAGACGATCCGGCGCAACCTGCGTGTGGCCCATCAGGCACGCGAGGAGGATATGGAACGGGTGATCGCCGCCTATGAGGCCGCAGGCATCCGGGCCGAGGTTCAGCCCTTCTTCCGCGACATTCCCGCCCGCCTCTCCGAGGCGCAGTTGGTGGTGTCGCGTTCGGGTGCATCCTCTCTGGCCGATATCAGCGTGATCGGGCGGCCGTCTATCCTCATCCCCTTTGCCGCAGCGGCGGGGGATCATCAAAGTGCAAATGCCCGTAGCCTTTCGGGCGCGGAGGCAGCGGTGGTCATCCCGGAAAAGGCGCTTGACGTCGAGACGCTGAGCCGCCACATGGCGACGATCCTTTCGCAGCCGCAGGCCGCCGAATGGATGGCCGCCAATGCGCTGTCGCAGGGTCGCCCGGATGCGACCGACCGCCTTGTGCAGCTTGTCGAAGCCCTTGTTCAGGGAGCCCCGGAATGAACGCCACCAAACTGCCGCTCGAACTCGGGCCTATTCACTTCGTCGGAATCGGCGGGATTGGCATGTCGGGCATTGCCGAGGTGCTGATGACCCATGGTTACCGGGTACAGGGGTCCGATGCCAAGGCTTCCAAGATCACCGACCGTCTGGTGGGCTTGGGCGCGCGGGTCTTTGAAGGGCAGAGTGCGGCGAATATCGGTGATGATGTTTCGGTGGTCGTGATTTCCTCGGCCATCAAGAAGGGTAACCCTGAACTGGAGGAGGCGCGGCGGCGCAAACTGCCCGTGGTGCGCCGGGCCGAGATGCTGGCCGAACTGATGCGGATGCGGTCCAACATCGCGGTCGCAGGCACGCATGGCAAGACGACGACCACGACCATGGTTGCCACGTTGCTGGACAAAGGGGGCTTTGACCCGACGGTCATCAACGGTGGCGTGATCCATGCCTATGGGTCCAATGCGCGGGCCGGAGCGGGCGAGTGGATGGTGGTGGAGGCCGATGAATCCGACGGCAGCTTCAACCGGCTGCCGGCGACGATTGCGATTGTCACCAACATCGACCCCGAGCATATGGAGCATTGGGGAACGATCGAAAACCTGCGCAAAGGCTTTCTCGATTTCGTGTCCAATATCCCTTTCTACGGTCTGGCTGTCTGTTGCACGGACCATCCCGAGGTTCAGGCGCTGGTGGGCCGGGTGGCCGACCGCCGCGTTGTGACCTTTGGCTTCAATGCGCAGGCCGATGTGCGCGCTGTGGGATTGAGGTTCGAAAAAGGCAAGGCTTTGTTCGATATTCACCTTCAGGCGGAGGGGGAAGGTTCGAAAATTGAAGGTTGCGTTCTGCCCATGCCGGGGGATCACAATGTCTCCAACGCCTTGGCCGCGGTGGCCGTGGCGCGCCATCTGGGCATGAAGAAGGATGAAATCCGCGAAGCGCTTGCCGGATTTGCCGGGGTGAACCGTCGCTTTACCAAGGTTGGCGAAGTGAACGGTGTGGCGATCATTGATGATTATGGCCACCATCCAGTGGAGATTGCCGCTGTGTTGCGCGCGGCCCGTCAGGCGGTTGCCGGAACCCCCGGCGCAAGGGTGATCGCCGTGCATCAACCCCACCGCTACACCCGCCTGTCGAGCCTGTTCGAAGATTTCTGCACCTGCTTCAACGAAGCCGATGTAGTGGGCATCGCAGAGGTCTATGCGGCGGGAGAAGACCCCATTCCCGGCGCGTCGCGCGATGATCTTGTGGCCGGACTGATTGCCCATGGCCACCGCCATGCGCGTGCCATTTTGGACGAGGCCGATCTGTCCCGTCTGTTCCGCGAACAGGCCCGACCCGGCGATATCTTTGTCTGCCTTGGTGCGGGCACGATCTCGGCCTGGGCCAATGGCTTGCCGGCAAAACTGACGGAGCGCGCTGCATGACGTCGCTGACGCTTGCCTGCATCTGGGCCATCGTGGCCACGGTCGTGGCGCTTCTGCCGCGCCGGTTTCATTGGCCGGGGGCCTTTGTCCTGATTGCTTGCGGGATTCCCTTGGTAGGTTGGGTCACCTATCAGAACGGGCCGGTCATCGGGATGCTGGTGCTTGCGGGAGGGATTTCGGTCCTGCGCTGGCCAGTCATCCATCTGTTCCGCTGGTTGCGCAGCCGGGGCGGGACTCCCGCGGAATAGCAGGCTTGCGCGTGCCTGTGCCTGTGCTTAAGTGCTCGGCATCATGATCGATCTCCCCCTTTCCCGTGGTACGCTGACCCCGAACCGCCCCTTGGCAGAGCTGACATGGTTGCGCGTGGGCGGGCCTGCGGATTGGCTGTTCCAGCCTGCGGATGAAGCGGATCTCTGTGCCTTTCTGGCGGCCCTTGACCCGGCGGTTCCGATCTTTCCGATGGGGGTCGGATCGAACCTTATTGTGCGGGATGGTGGCCTGCGGGCCGTGGTGATCCGGTTGGGGCGCGGCTTCAACGGGATCGAGATCGCGGGCGACTGCGTCACGGCCGGTGCGGCAGCTTTGGATGCCCATGTCGCGCGCCGCGCGGCAGAGGCGGGACTGGACCTGACGTTTCTCCGCACCATCCCTGGCAGTATAGGCGGGGCGGTGCGGATGAATGCGGGTTGCTATGGGTCTTACGTGGCAGATGTGCTGGAGTCTGTGCGCATCGTGACGCGGGCGGGGCAGGTCGAGACGTTGCCAGCAAGCGCCTTGAACCTGCGCTATCGCCAATCTGACCTGCCGGATGGCGCGGTGATCGTTTCCGCCACATTTCGCGCGCCACAAGGTCTGCCCGAGGCGCTAGAGACGCGCATGGCCGAACAGATCGCCAAGCGCGATGCGAGCCAGCCTACCAAGGACCGCAGCGCCGGGTCCACGTTCCGCAATCCTGTGGGCTATTCCTCGACGGGCCGGGCCGATGACAGCCATGAGCTGAAGGCTTGGAAAGTGATCGACGAGGCCGGTATGCGGGGCGCGCGGTTGGGCGGGGCGCAGATGTCGGAGATGCATTCCAATTTCCTGATCAACGCAGGCGGTGCGACTGCCGCCGATCTGGAAGGTCTTGGCGAATTGGTCAGAAAAAAGGTTTTCCAAAACAGCGGGATCACGTTAGAGTGGGAAATCATGCGCGTCGGTGAACCGGCGGCAGAATAACAAGAACGGGTCGAAACAGGCCCGAGAGGCAGTAGTATGGCGGGCGCATCGAGCAGGATGTCCCGCGTGGCGGTTTTGAAGGGCGGCTTCTCGGCGGAACGGGAAGTGTCGCTTGTCACAGGGGAGTCCTGTGCAAAGGCGTTGCGCGTGGCGGGGTATGAGGTGATCGAGGTCGATGCCGGCCACGATCTGGCCGCTGTTCTGACCGAAATTAAACCTGACTGTGTTTTCAATGCCTTGCATGGCCGCTGGGGCGAAGATGGCTGTGTGCAGGGTATTCTGGAATGGTTACGCATTCCTTATACCCATTCCGGCGTTCTGGCTTCGGCCCTTGCGATGGACAAGAGCCGCACGAAGGATGTCTATCGTGCGGCTGGCCTGCCGGTGGTGGAAAGCCGGATCGTCGCGCGCGATGAGGTGGCCAAAGGCCATGTCCTGCCGCCGCCCTATGTGGTGAAGCCCAATAACGAAGGCTCCTCGGTCGGGGTATATATCGTGCAGCCCGGCAGCAATGCGCCGCATCTGGATGCTGCGATGCCCGAGAGGGTGATGGTCGAAGCCTATGCGCCGGGCCGGGAATTGACGGTCAGCGTGATGGGGGATCGGGCGCTTTGCGTGACCGATATCCTGACCGATGGCTGGTATGACTACGATGCGAAATACAAGCCGGGGGGCAGCCGGCATCAACTGCCCGCGAATATCCCTGCCGAGATCGAGGCTGCCTGTCTGGACTATGCCTTGCGCGCGCATCGTGCGTTGGGGTGCCGGGGGCTGAGCCGGACCGATTTCCGCTGGGATGAGGCACGGGGGATCGACGGGCTGATCCTACTGGAAACGAATACCCAGCCCGGCATGACGCCCACCTCTCTGTCGCCCGAACAGGCGGCGCATGTGGGGATTTCCTTTCCCGACCTCTGCCACTGGATCGTGGAGGATGCCTCATGCAACCGATGAGCGCGCCGCGTCGCCATGCCCCGACTGCTGCGCTTCGGCGTGATCCGGCGCCGACGAAATGGGCGTATCGCATGCAGCGGCTTTGGCTGACGCCGTTGTTCCGTTTTGGCTTTCGCTTTGGCCTGCCTGTTGTGCTTCTTGCCGGAACGGTCGCTTTGGTACTGGTGGATGAGGGGCGGCGCGCAGCGATCACGGCGACGGTCGATGACCTGCGGACACAGTTTCAGAACCGGCCGGAATTCATGGTGAACCTTGTATCGGTCGAGGGGGCATCGCCGGAGTTGGCCGATGCGGTGCGAGCGCGGCTGAACCTGACCTTGCCGCTGTCGTCCTTTGATATCGATCTTGTCGCGGCGCAGGCCCGAATTCAGGAATTGGATGCCGTTGAGCGCGCCGATCTGATGGTGCGGGCGGGTGGCATCTTGGAAGTGCAGGTCACCGAACGTGTGCCTGCGGTGCTGTGGCGGACGGAATTCACGGTGGAAATGCTGGATGCCACGGGCCACCGGGTCGCAAGCCTTGCCGCGCGCGGGGATCGGCCCGATCTGCCGCTGATTGCGGGTGAAGGTGCGGATGCCGCCACGCCCGAGGCACTGGCGCTTATCTCTGCCGCCGAGCCGATCCTGCCGCGCCTGCGCGGCCTCGTGCGCGTGGGCGAACGGCGGTGGGATCTGGTGCTGGACCGTGACCAGCGCATTCTCCTGCCCGCCGACCGCCCGGTTCAGGCGCTGGAGCGGCTGATTGCCCTTGATCAGGCGCAGGATCTTTTGGGGCGCGATGTTCTGACCGTTGACCTCCGCATCTCTCATCGTCCCGTGCTGCGCATGGCAGCCAATGCGCTGAACCAAAGGCGCGCCGCACAGGGGCTTCTCACCTCCGGGAGCGAGCTATGATTGACCTTTACCGATCCCAACGTGCGATGCGCAACATGCGCCGAGCCGCCCTGCAGCGCGGCGTGATTGCCATTCTGGATATCGGCACGTCGAAAATCGCTTGTCTGATCCTGCGGTTCGATGGCCCGGCAGAGCTTGCCGATGATGGGGTGGGGCCGATGGCGGGACAATCCACCTTCCGCGTGATTGGGGCGGCGACAACCCGGTCCCGCGGGGTGCGCTTTGGCGAAATCGCCGTGATGGCCGAAACGGAGCGTGCGGTGCGCACCGCCGTGCAAGCAGCGCAGAAGATGGCGAATGTGCGCGTGGACCATGTGATCGCCTGTTTTGCGGGGGCAGAGCCGCGCAGCTATGGTCTTGCGGGCGAGATCGAGTTGGAAGATGGCGTGGTGACCGAACAGGATGTGGCCCGCGCGCTTGCCGCCTGTGACATGCCGGATCTGGGGCAGGGGCGCGAGGTGCTGCATGCCCATCCGGTGAATTTCGCGCTCGATCATCGCACGGGCCTTGGCGATCCGCGCGGGCAGATCGGCAATCGCTTGGCGACCGACATGCATCTTTTGTCGGTCGACGGGGCGGTTGTGCAGAACATTCTGCATTGCATCCAGCGGTGTGATCTGGAACTCGCAGGGCTGGCCTCTTCGGCCTATGTCGCGGGGATGGGTTCGCTGGTCGAGGACGAGCAGGAACTTGGCGCCGCTTGCATCGATATGGGCGGCGGGTCGACCGGCCTTTCCATCTTTATCAAGAAGCACATGATCTATTCCGATGCCGTGCGGATGGGGGGGGATCATGTCACTTCTGACATCTCGAAGGGTCTGATGGTGCCAATGGCGGTGGCCGAGCGGATCAAGACGAAGCATGGCGGGGTTCATGCCACCGGTATGGATGACCGCGAGATGATCGAGGTGGGGGGCGATAGCGGCGATTGGGAAAAAGACCGCCGTCAGATCAGCCGGACCGAACTGATCGGGATCATGCGCCCGAGGGTCGAGGAAATTCTGGAAGAGGTGCGCGACCGGCTAGAGGCGGCAGGCTTTGACCATCTGCCAAGCCAACAGGTCGTCCTGACCGGCGGCGCGAGCCAGATTCCGGGCCTTGATGGGCTGGCAAGCCGTATCCTTGGCCAACGTGTGCGCCTTGGGCGGCCTCTGCGGGTGCAGGGCCTGCCGCAGGCCGCGACCGGGCCTGCTTTCAGCGCGGCTGTGGGGCTTTCGCTCTTTGCCGCGCATCCGCAGGACGAATGGTGGGATTTCGAAATTCCGACAGAACGGCACCCGGCGCGTTCGCTCAAGAGGGTCGTCAGATGGTTCAAGGACAATTGGTGATCGCAATATCCTGTGTCTTTGGCGAAATCCCGCTGAAATCACGGCGCGCAGCCCCAGATTTTGGGGTTTTCGCGTGTTTTTTGCGTGACGACAGGGTGCCTTGTGGATATTCTAGGGGATAAATCGGCGGCGATGGGCCCGGGACAGGCGCATTCGTGACAGCCAGCTAGGTAAAGACGGCAAAGAACCTTCGGGCAGCACATAACAGACAGGCGGATCAGGAATGGCACTCAACCTCATCATGAATGCGCAGCAGCAAGAGCTGAAGCCCCGCATCACCGTCTTTGGGGTGGGCGGTGCCGGTGGTAACGCCGTCAACAACATGATCGACAAGAACCTTGAAGGGGTCGAGTTCGTCGTTGCCAATACCGATGCGCAAGCGTTGCAGCAGTCGAAGGCGGCCGCCCGTATCCAGATGGGTGTGAAGGCGACCGAGGGGCTTGGCGCAGGGGCTCGCCCGCAAGTGGGTGCTGCCGCTGCCGAAGAGACGATTGAGGAAATCGTCGATCACCTGGCAGGTGCCCATATGTGCTTTATCACCGCTGGCATGGGTGGCGGTACAGGCACCGGGGCCGCGCCGATCATCGCGCAGGCTGCACGGGAATTGGGGGTGCTGACGGTGGGCGTGGTGACCAAGCCCTTCCAATTCGAAGGCAACAAGCGGATGAAGCAGGCCGAAGAGGGGATCGAAGCCCTTCAGAAGGTTGTGGATACGCTGATCATCATTCCGAACCAGAACCTGTTCCGTCTGGCCAATGAACGCACGACCTTTACCGAAGCCTTCGCCATGGCGGATGATGTGCTCTATCAAGGCGTGAAGGGCGTGACGGATCTGATGGTGCGCCCCGGTCTGATCAACCTCGACTTCGCCGATGTTCGTGCCGTGATGGACGAAATGGGCAAGGCGATGATGGGCACGGGCGAAGCCTCGGGCGATGATCGTGCGGTACAGGCGGCCGAGAAGGCCATTGCCAACCCGCTTCTGGATGAGATCAGCCTGAACGGTGCGCGTGGCGTGTTGATCAACATCACCGGTGGCTATGACCTGACCCTGTTCGAATTGGATGAAGCGGCGAATATCATCCGCGAAAAGGTGGATCCGGACGCCAATATCATCGTCGGTTCGACGCTGGATACAACGATGGAAGGCGCGATCCGTGTCTCGGTTGTGGCGACTGGCATTGATGTGACAGCGGCCAAGGCGGATCAGCCGATTGCGCGCCGTCCCATGGCCTCGCCATTGCCGGCACAGTTTTCTGCCCCTGAACCGAAGCGCGAGATTCCTCTAACGGTGCAGGTCACGCAGCAGGCCCCTGCCGCTGCGCCGGTTCCGCCAATGGTGTCAGAGCCGCCACGTCAGCCGCAGTTGTTTGAACCGGAATCGCCGGCGGTTGCCATGCAGCACTTGGATGATCTGCCTGAGCCAGCCTATCGTCCTCAGGCTGCTGCGCCTGTCCAGCGCCCGGCCGCAATGCCAGCGCAACGCCCGCAAGTGCCGATGACGGATGACGCAGCCGCCTTTGTCGCGCCTCGGCCACAGCGTGCTCCGGGCGCGCCATCGCCGGAGGCACTGGCGCGGTTGCAAGCGGCCGTTTCCAAAACGCCGACGCAAGCGACACCAGCGCGTCAACCGCAGCCCGCCCCTGCCCCAGAGGCACCGCGCCCCCGGTTTGGGATCGGGTCCCTGATCAACCGAATGGCTGGTGGCGGTCACACAGAGGCCACAGCCGAACGTCCGGCTGCCGCAGCGCGCCAGCAGCCACCGGTCACATCCTATGACGATGATCAGGATATGAGTGCGAGCCAAGAGCGGATCGAGATTCCAGCCTTCTTGCGGCGTCAGGCGAACTGACGCAATGTGACATGAACTCCAAAAGCCCGCCAGAGATGGCGGGTTTTTCTTTTCTAAATCAATAGGTTCTTGGTGGGGTGCGATTGTCACGAACCGTCACAAAGCGTGACTTGGCATCGTGCTGCATAGTCCATACTTAAAGTGACACAAGACCGAAGCCGCAACGCGGCGGAGTTGGCAGACAAAAGGTGAGGCGTGCAGAATACGCTTTCGACATCGGTGCAGTTTGTTGGGCTTGGCCTCCATTCCGGCCAACCGGTGCGCATGACGGTTATGCCTGCACCCGCCGACCATGGAATATGCTTTCGGCGGACGGACATAGATGGTCTGGACTCCGTTGTTCCTGCCAGGTGGGATTTGGTCGTCGCTTCGCGGCTCTGCACGCTGTTGCGCAACGAGGACGGGGTTGAAGTTTCGACCATTGAGCATCTGATGGCGGCTTTGGCTGGATGTGGCATCCACAACGCTGTGATTGCGCTGGATGGGCCAGAGGTTCCGATCCTAGATGGCTCGTCGGTTCCGTTCGTGGAAGCGTTCCTCGCTGCCGGCTTGGAGGAGCAGGATGCGCCGGTGCGGGCGATCCGCGTGCTCAAGCCTGTCGAGGTGACGGAAGGTTTGGCGACAGCTCGGCTCGAACCGTCTGATATGCTTGAGATCGATTTTCGCATTCATTTCGACGATGCGGCCATTGGGCGCCAGGAAAAGCATCTGAGCCTAGCGAATGGCACCTTTGTTCGGGAGCTTTGCGACAGCCGTACCTTCTGTCGGCAAGCCGATGTTGACGCGATGCGCGCCAATGGCCTTGCCCTTGGCGGGACATTGGATAACGCTGTCGTCTTTGAGGGTGATAAGGTCCTTAGCCCCGGTGGTCTGCGCCACAGCGATGAACCCGTGCGGCATAAGATGCTGGATGCGATGGGGGATCTGTATCTTGCCGGGGGTCCGATTCTGGGGCGCTACACGGGCGTTCGTGCGGGTCATGCGCTGACCAATCGCCTGTTGCGCTGTCTGTTTGCGGATCCGTCGGCCTATGCCTTTGTGGATTGCGGCCCCAAAACATTTGGCAAATTGCCCGGCGTTGGCGTTGTTCTGGCGGATCTTCCCGCGACGGTCTGACTGCGGCGCTAAGGTGTAAAGGCGTTTTGCGCCCGCGTTTTTTCTGTGCTACGAGGATTGAGACAAGACGGGTCAGGCCGGGTGTAGGCCATGGCCTTGAACAGGTTGATGGATAGGCAGAAGATGGCAGGCGTAAGATCGGGCGCGCGTTGGCTGGGAGTTGCGCTTCTGGTATCCGCGCTTGCAGCATGCGGTGGCGGCACCGAGGAGCGGCCGCTCGACAGCTATACCGCTGAAGAGATTTTCAAGCGGGGCGAACTGGAGCTTGAAACTGGCGGTAAGCCGCGCGATGCGATCCGCTTTTTCCAAGAAGTCGAGCGGATTTACCCCTATTCCGAATGGTCGCGCCGCGCGCTGATCATGACCGCCTTTAGTCAGCACAAGGCCAAGGAATATGAAGAGGCGCGATCAAGCGCGCAGCGCTTCCTTGATACCTATCCGGAAGATGAAGACGCTCCCTATGCAGCCTATTTGATGGCCCTGTCTTATTACGACCAGATTGACGAAGTTGGCCGTGATCAAGGTGTGACGTTCCAGGCGTTGCAATCCTTGCGCACGGTGATCGAACAATATCCCGACAGCGATTATGCCCGTTCGGCGATTTTGAAATTCGACCTCGCCTTCGATCATCTCGCAGGGAAAGAGATGGAAATTGGCCGCTATTACCTCAAGCGGCGCAATTACACCGCGGCGATCAATCGGTTCCGTGTTGTGGTGCAGGATTTTCAGACAACGACCCATACGGCAGAGGCTCTTCACCGCCTGACCGAAGCCTATCTGGGACTTGGCCTGATAGATGAGGCGCAGACCTCGGCGGCAATTCTTGGCTATAACTATCAATCTTCGCCCTTCTATCTGGACAGTTTCAACCTGCTGAAGGGCAGGGGCCTTGCGCCCGAAGCCCGCGGCGACAGTTGGCTGCGTACTGTCTATCGGCAGATGATCCGGGGCGAATGGTTGTAAGCGGCCACGAGGCTGCAGAGCCGGGGAAGGCTAATGCTCCGTTCGCTTGATATCCGCGATGTGCTGATCATCGATCGGCTGAGCCTCGAGCTTGGACCGGGTCTGAATGTGCTGACCGGCGAGACGGGGGCGGGCAAGTCCATTCTGCTGGATGCACTTGGCTTTGTTTTGGGCTGGCGGGGCCGGGCGGAACTGGTGCGCCAAGGGGCCGCGCAGGGCGAGGTGACGGCGGTCTTTGACCTGCCGCCCGCGCATCCGGCTGTGGTGGTTCTGCAAGAGGCGGGGATCGAGGCGGAGGGTGAGCTGATCCTGCGCCGTGTCAATACTGCCGATGGGCGCAAGACAGCTTTTGTGAACGACCGCCGCGTTTCGGGCGAAGTGTTGCGGGCGCTCTCTGATGGTCTTGTGGAACTGCATGGCCAGCATGATGATCGGGGGCTTCTGAATCCTCGGGGCCATCGTGCGCTACTGGATACTTTTGCCGGGCTGGACCTTTCCGGGGTGCGCAGTGCATGGGCGGCAGCGCGGCAGGCGCGCACGGCCTTGAGCGAGGCCGAAGCAGCCTTGCAGGCCGCGCGGGCCGAGGAAGATTTCCTGCGCCATGCAGTGGCTGAACTCGACAAGCTGAACCCCGAAGCGGGTGAGGAGGCGACGCTGGACGCGCGCCGCCGCGCGATGCAGGGGGCCGAACGCATCCGCGCCGATGTTGCGCGCGCCTTGCAGATGATTGGCGAGGATGGGGCGGAAGCCGCCTTGCGCGATGCCATGCGCTGGCTGGAAGGGGCGGCTGACCGGGCCGAAGGTGCGCTGGAGGCGCCTTTGGCCGCGATGTCCCGCGCATTGATCGAACTGTCAGAGGCGCAGGCGGGGGTGGAGACTTGCCTGAACGGCCTTGACGTCAATCCAGGTGAATTGGAGGCGCTGGAGGAGCGGCTTTTCGCCATCCGCGCTTTGGCGCGCAAGCATGGCGTCCTGCCTGATGACCTTGGCCCTCATGCCGATGCGCTCAGGGGCCGCCTTGCCGCGTTGGATATGGGCGAGGCCGGGATCGGGCGGCTGCGCAAGGCCGTGGCCGAGGCGGAGGCGCGCTATCAGGCGGAGGCCGAGGCGCTTTCCACCGCGCGGCGTGCGGCGGCAGGGCGGTTGGATGCGGCGATGGCGGCGGAACTCGCGCCGCTAAAGATGGAACGCGCGGTTTTTGTTACCGAACTCTCCCCGGCAGAGCCGGGGCCGGAAGGTGTGGATGGGGTGACGTTTACGGTTGCCACCAACCCCGGCGCCCCTGCGGGGGCATTGAACCGCATCGCCTCGGGCGGGGAGCTTTCACGCTTTCTTCTGGCGCTAAAGGTCTGCCTGATGGGCGACAGCCCCGGCGTGACCATGATCTTCGATGAAATCGACCGGGGCGTGGGTGGGGCCACAGCCGATGCCGTGGGGCGCAGGCTGAAGGCTTTGGCCGGGCAGGCGCAGGTTCTGGTGGTGACTCATTCGCCGCAAGTGGCGGCCCTTGGCGCGCATCACTGGCGTGTGGAAAAGCGGGTAACGGGGGAACAGACCTTGTCCACCGTCACAGTCCTTTCGCCCGACGAACGGGTGGAAGAGATCGCCCGCATGATCTCGGGCGACCGGATCAACGATGCCGCCCGCGCTGCTGCGCGCGAATTGCTAAACGGCTGACGGGTGGTAACTACCCCGCGACGCGCGCGAGGCTGGTCGCAAGGTCGCCATAGCCGGTAAATCGGCGTTCATAGGCCAGCCCAAGCCGCGCGGCACAGTCCTCTGCCTTGGCCGAAAGCGCGGGGTCATCGGTTTGGGCCTGATAGACCAACTTGGTGTAATGGCCAAAATACATGTCGCGGAGCTCGGGGTGGCGGTCCAGCCCCATCGGGCGCCAGACAAAGGCATCGAACTGCCGCACGAGGAAATCGGTCAGATAAAAGGCGGTGAACTCCTCCTCTGCCTTGGCGGCAAAGGCGGCATTTCCTTCGAAAAAGCTGTAGCAATGTGGGCCTTCGATCATCGCCACGCCGAGCCGGTCGCAGGTGGCCTGCAACAGCCCCCCCGTGCCGCAATCGGCATAGACGACAAAGACCGAGGCATAATCCTGCCGCCGTGCGGTCACCGCTTCCTCCACCGCGACGGGGATACGATCTGGCCAAAGGTGCAGGTTTGCGGGCAGGCATTGCAGGTCAAGGTGATCCCAGCCATTCGCCCGTTTCAGCGCAAGAATCTCATGCGCCAAGGCTCCGCAGGCAATCAACAACACGCGGCCTGCGCCGCCCTCCTGCCATCCGGTTTCGGCGAGCGTTGCGTCATCAGGTGGCGTTAGCGCCACTGGCGCATTCCCAAAAGAAGGCTCCCCGCGAGAGCGGCAAAGCCAAGCGCGACCAGCGGCACCTTGGCCCAAAAGGCCAATGCGAGCGTGGCCCCAGCAGTCCCAATGACAAGGGCCAGCATCGTCAGAAACAGGGGAAGGGGCATGGACGACTCCTTTTCCTGCAGGCATCGCGGCAATAGGCATCGGCCCCGATCGCGCGACCGAATTCTTCGTTCAGGGGCGCGCCACCAACGAGCACGATGTAATCCTCGCGCAGGCCCTTTTCCTTCATCGTGTCGATCACGACTTTCATATAGGGCATGGTCGTCGTCAGCAGGGCGGACATACCAAGGATGTCGGGCTTTTCCGTCTCCAACGCCTCAAGATATTTCTCGACTGCGTTGTTGATGCCAAGGTCCACCACCTCGAACCCTGCGCCTTCCATCATCATGGCGACAAGGTTCTTGCCGATGTCGTGGATATCGCCCTTGACGGTGCCGATCACCATCTTGCCCATGCGCGGCGCGCCGGTTTCCACCAGCAAGGGCTTGAGGATATGCATCCCCGCCTTCATCGCATTGGCCGACAAAAGCACTTCCGGCACGAAGAGGATGCCATCGCGGAAGTCGTTGCCCACGATCGTCATGCCTGCAACCAGCGCTTTGGTCAGCACATCATAGGGTGTCCAGCCACGCTCGATCAGGATGTTCACACCCTCTTCGATCTCTTCCTTGAGACCGTCATAGAGGTCGTCGTGCATTTGCAGCACAAGTTCGTCATCCGACAGTTCGGAAAGGATGATGTCGTCTTCGTCGGCCATGGGGCGTCCTCTGGCAAAGGGTGTTGCAGCCTGCATGGGGCGAAACCGCCCCTGCCACTTTCCGGTTTACGACATGCGCCGATTGAAAGCCGACAGCAAGGGGGTCCGGCAACAGAGGACTTGAAAATAGTTCATGTTATGTTCACAATTTCGCTCATGTCGCGCTTGGATCCTACCCTTTTGCCTGGTCAGCGGCCCCGTGCGCGGGGGGCCAGTTCCAATGCGGCCGGACGGTTTGAACGGCAGGGGGCAGAGGCCTTTGACGATGGTTGGGATGTGCCAGAGGAGGACCGACTGATCCGAACAGAGGTTCGGGTCGAGGTGCCGCGCTCTGCCCTTAGCTACAACCGCTCGCCCGACCTGCCCTTTGACCGCAGCGTGAACCCCTATCGCGGGTGCGAGCACGGCTGCATCTATTGCTTCGCGCGCCCGACCCATGCCTATTTGAACCTGTCACCGGGGCTGGATTTCGAAACCCGGCTGATCGCGCGCCCGGGGATTGATGCGGTGCTGGAGCGCGAATTGCGGGCACCGCGCTATGCGGTGGCCCCCGTGGCCCTTGGCACCAATACTGATCCTTATCAGCCCTGCGAGGCGGATCTGGGCGTGATGCGCGCGGTATTGCGGGTGCTTTCGGCTTTTCAGCACCCGACCGCAATCACCACCAAGGGCACCTTGATCGAACGCGATCTCGACATCCTCGCCCCGATGGCGGCACAAGGTCTGTTGCGGGTGGGCATTTCTGTCACGACAATGGACGCCACGCTTTCGCGCCGGTTGGAGCCGCGTGCCCCTGCGCCTGCGCGCCGGTTGGAGGTGATCCGCCGCCTCTCAGACGCGGGCGTCCCGGTTCGGGCGATGATCGCGCCGGTCATTCCGGGGCTGACGGATCATGAACTTGAGCCGATCCTTGCGGCCACGCGCGAGGCGGGGGCGGTGGCGGCAAGCTGGATTGCGCTGCGCTTGCCGATGGAGGTCGCGCCTCTGTTCCGCGATTGGCTTGCCACCCATGCGCCCGACCGCGCGGCCAAAGTGATGGGGCGGGTGCGCGAGATGCACGGCGGGCGCGATTACGACCCGGATTGGAGCCGCCGGATGCGGGGGCAAGGCGTCTGGTCCGATCTGATCGCGCAGCGTTTCGACCGTGCCTGTGTGCGCCTTGGCCTCACGCGCGACCTGCCGCCCCTGCGCCGTGACCTTTTTGCCCTGCCGCCACGGGCAGGCGACCAGCTTTCCCTGTTCTAGCGCCTCAGCCTCCGAAGGTGCGCGCCATCAGGTCCAGCCAATTGCCATGGGCGATGCGGGTGATCAGGCCCTCGTCATAGCCGTGGTCGCGCATTGCCGCGATCAGGCCGGGAAGCCCCGCCACATCGCCCAAGACCGCCGGAATTTCGGCCCCGTCGAAATCGGAGCCGAGGCCGACATGGCCCTCTCCCAACCTCTCCAGCAGATGGTCCAGATGGGCCAGCACCGGCCCCCAGCCGCAGGCCGCGTTGCGCCGCCCGTCAGGGTTCAGGAAACTGACGGCATAGTTCAGCCCGACCATCCCGCCGCTGTCGCGGATGATGTCCAATTGCCGGTCGGTCAGGTTGCGCGAGGAGGGGCAGACCGCATGGGCATTGGAATGGGTGGCCACAATCGGGGCCTCGGACAGGCGGGCCAGATCGTCAAAGCCTGCCTCGTTCAGATGCGAGACATCAAGCATGATCTTGAGTGTATTGCATTCCCGCACCAGCCGCTTGCCTGCCTCGGTCAGGCCCGGGCCGGTATCGGGGCTGGCGGGATAGGCGAAGGGGACGCCATGGCCAAAGATTGTGGGCCTGCTCCAGACCGGGCCAAGCGAGCGCAGGCCCATGGCGTGAAAGGTGTGGAGCGCGTCAAGATCGGGACCGATCGCCTCGGCCCCTTCCATATGCATGACGGCTGCGATCACGCCTTCGGCCATGGCCGCCCGCACTTCGGCAGCAGTGCGGCAGAGGCGAAAGGCCCCTTTCGCTTCGCGCTCCATCCACAGCAGAAGCCCCGCTTGTGTCAGCGCCATGGCCTGTGCCTCGGTCTGCGCGAGGGGCGGGGGCAGAGGCAAGGCATAGGGCGGGTTATCCATCGCGGCCATGTAATCCACGGCATCATGGCCTTTGGGGGAGGGGACATAGATCGCAAAGAACCCGCCCGCAAAGCCCCCCCGCCGCATCCGTGGCAAGTCCAAATGACCGCCCGCGCGCGCCTCCGGCCAGATCGCGGCGCGTGATCCTGCGTCTTGCGCCAGATGCAGGAGGATGTCGTTGTGGCCATCGAAAACCGGGATCATGCCGTGCCCTTTCGCGCTTTTGGCCACACTGCCCCGGCAGGCCTGTCGCGTCAAACCACCCGCTTGCCGCCTTGCCAGACGGCAGCAAGGTCAAGGCTTTGATCAAGCGCCACCAGATCTGCTGGGCCACCCGGCGCGATACGGCCCAGATCGGTGCGCCCGATCACATCGGCAGGGATGCGGCTCGCCATGGCCAAGGCGCGTTCTAGCGGGATGCCCACCTCTGTGACCAGCACCCTGACGGCCCGCGGCAGGGTGAGGTCTGCCCCGGCCAGAGTGCCATCCTCTAGCGTCAGCCGCCCGCCGCGCCGCAGGATGCGCCTGTTGCCAAGGGTGAATTCCATCTGATCCGTGCCAGCCGCAGCCATGCAATCAGAGACGAGGAACACCCCATTCGCCTTTGCTGTCAGTGCAAGGCGCATCACATCGGCATGGACATGGATGCCATCGGCGATCAGGCCACAGGCAATCTCTGTGGTCAGCACCGTGCCTGCAAGCCCCGGTTCGCGGTTGCCGATCTGGCTCATTGCGTTGAAAAGATGGGTCGCGCATTTGGCCCCGGCCGCGATGGCGGCGCGTGCCTCTGCCCCTGTGCAGTCGCTATGGCCTAGGCTGACGATCACACCCGCTGCCGAGAGCCTGCCGATCTGTTCCGGCGTCGCGGATGCAGGGGCCAGCGTTACCATCAGCGCGGGAAGGACCGCCGCCGCATGGCAGAGAAGGGTCACATCCGCCTCGGTCATCGGGCGGATCAGGCTTGCGTCATGCGCGCCCTTGCGGCGCGGGTCCAGATGCGGGCCTTCCAGATGCAGGCCCAGAAGGCCGGCTGTGCCAGCGGCCAGAACCGCCGCATCGATCAGCCTTTGGGTTGCCTCGGGCCGGTCGGTGATGAGTGTAGGCAGGATGCCAGTGGCCCCCAACCGGGCATGGATGGAGCAAAGTGCCACCAGCCCTGCCGCGTCCATGGTGCCGTCGACCATCCGCCCGCCACCGCCATTGACCTGCAGGTCGATCATGCCGGGCGCAATGATCCCGCCGGGAAGCGCAGTTTCAACATGGCCCGGTGGCACATGATCTGACAGGCCCAGAACCTCTGCCCCGTCAATCAAAAGAACTGCGCCCTCTTGCAGGCATTCCCCGTCAAAGACTTTTGCGCCCGTGATCGCTTGCCGCATCAGACCGTCTCCGTCACCTTGCGCAGATGGGGTGGCGTGTCCGGGTCAAGGCCGCGCCTGCGGGCAAGATCTTCGACAAAGCGATAAAAGCTGACCGATAGGACGAGGGGCGCGAGAAGCGGATGCAGGCCCGCCACGGTAGGCAGCGCGGTGCAGCCTTTGGCCGTGGCACCGGTGACAAAGACATCCGCCCCCTGCGCGGCAAGCCGTTCGGCGGTCGCGACGACATGGGGCAGGGCGGCATCATCGATGGCAAGCGCCAGAACCGGAAAATGGGTCTGCACGATGGCGGCAGGGCCGTGCAGCACCTCTGCCGCGCTGTAGGATTCGGCATGCAGGCCGCAGGTTTCCTTGAATTTCAGCGCGGCCTCGGCGGCAATGGCAAAGGCGGGGCCGCGCCCCAGCACAAAGGCCGAGCCCGCCCGTGCAAGCCGTGCCGACAGCGGCGACCAGTCCAGTGTCAGGGCCTGAGCGAAAGCCTCTGGCGCTTGGGCGATGGCCTGACGCAGCGCCGCATCTTCTTGCCACTCGGCAAGAAGCGCGAGGCCAGCCAGAACCGATGTGACAAAGGTTTTTGTGGCGGCAACGCTGCGCTCTTCTCCCGCGCCGAGGGGCAGGGCGTGCTGGCTGGCAGAGGTGATCGGACTGCCGGAGGCATTGGTGATGGCAATGGTCAGCGCGCCCCCCCTGCCAGCTGCGCGCATCATTTCGACGATATCGGGGCTTTGACCCGACTGCGAAACGCCGATACAGGCCGCGCCTGACAGGCGCAGGGGCCGCCCGTAGATGGAGGCGACCGAAGGCCCGACGCTGGCAACCGGCACACCGGCCAAAAGCTCGATCGCGTATTTCAGATAGGTCGCGGCATGGTCTGACGACCCGCGCGCTACAGTGGCCACAAGCGCCGGGTCAGTTGCCCGCAAAGCCGCCGCCGCAGCAGTGATCGCGGGGGCGCCATCATGCAGAAACCGCGCTGCCACCTGTGGGATTTCCGCCACTTCGCGGGCCATATGGGTCATGGGGCTGTCCTTTCCGGGCGGGGGGCGAGTGTCAGTTCCACAGCGAAATCATAGGCATCGCCGCGATAGACTGACCGGGTGAACTCCACAACCCGGCCCGATGGCAGATAGCCGATCCGTTCGATCCGAAGCCCCGCAGCCCCCACCGGCACATCCAGCAAGTCGGCATCCCGCGCGCCCAGATTGGCGGCGGAAATGCGCTGCACTGCGCGCACCGGGCGCAGGCCGCGGCTTTCGAGGACGGCGTAAAGGCTGGTTTCGACGACGGAAGGATCGGGCAGGCTTGCCGAGGAAAGCGCAGCGCGTTCGATGGCCAAGGGGATGCCATCGGAGCGTCGCACGCGTTCCAGGCGTACGACCTGGTCGCCCGCGCCAAGACCGAGGGCCATCACCTCTTCGGGCGAGGGGGAGGTGATCTGGCGCGACAGCCAGAGCGATTCCACGCCCTTGCCGCGCCGGGCCATATCCTCGGTAAAGCTGGTCAAAAGTGACAGCGCCTGTTCCAGCTTTTCAACCTTGGGCGCGACAAAGGTGCCAGACCCGCGCCGTTGCACGACCTGACCATCGGCCACCAGTGCCGCCACAGCCTTGCGCACAGTGACGCGCGACAGGCCGGTGAGGCTCGCCATGTCGCGTTCCGGCGGCAGGCTTGCGCCGGGGGCAAGGCGGCCCGTGGCAATCGCTTCGGCAATCCGGCGTTGCAGTTGCAGGTAAAGGGGGCCCGCCCCCGCGCCATCAAAGCCATCGAGAGAGAAGGTCTGGTCTATCACGCGGCCTCCCTCGCTAGGATCAAGGCCCCGTCAAGCGCCGTGCCGCGCGCGGGCCGCTGGGGCAGATCGGGCAGGGCCGCGCCGTAGGCGGGGCCGAGGCCGCCCAGAAAGGTGACAGGCAGAGCCGCCCGCCTGCGCAGGTCGTGCAGGATGCGTGCAACATCAGCGACCGAGGCCTGCCAGACAGCTTGGGCGGCGGGATCTGTGCTCGACAGGGTCAAAGGCGCGAGGGCGGCGAAATCCGCAGGCCGTGCGCCTTGGGCAAAGGCCACCACCCCGGCGGGACCACCATGGTCGTCCAGAAGGCGGTCAAGCAGCGGGGTCTTTTCGCAAAACCCGTCCACCGCCCGAAGCGCGCGCGCCAATAGTGCCCGGCCAAGGGCGGCACCGCTGCCTTCATCGCCAAGCGTAAAGCCCCAGCCACCGAAACTTTGCACCCGACCGGCTACGCGCAAGGTAAAAACTGAGCCGGTCCCAAGTGCCGCGACGATCCCATCCTCTGCCCCAAGCGCGCCCAAGGTGGCTGTGATGGCATCGGTTTCGACCCGCATCTTGGCAAAGGGCAATTGCTCTGAGAGCCAGTCTGCCGCGCCTGCCGCATTGGCCCCGGCAAGGCCAAGCCCTGCGGCAAGATTTTCGGGCAGGGACGCCAGCCCCGCATCGGCACAGGCAGCGCGGGTGGCGGCAAGAACGCTTTCCTTGGCCCCTTTGGGATCAGAGGCAATGTTGGCCGGCCCTGCCGCGCCAAGCCCGAGGATGCGCCCCGAGCGCTCTGCCAAAGCTGCCCGGCACCCACTGCCGCCGCCATCGATTCCCAGAAGAAAGGCCATGCGAATCCTCCGCTCATAGATAATGCCAAAATAATACCATTTGCAAAGTGGTATCTTTCTTGTGGCCTCTTATCTGCGCCATATCCTTGATATTATGGGGTTCGTGCGGAATTCAGAGAAAATTCTTTACGAGTGGTATTATTTTGGCATTATTTTCCGCAAGGGGGAATCAGATGATATTGCGCCGTACCGAAAGCTTGCATCCAGAGGCGAAGGGCCTGCATTCCCTGCCTGTCTCTGTGCTCGCCTCGCGGGTGGTGGCGGCCCAGCTGGCAGCGTTGCGGGCGGTGGAGCCAGCGATTCCCGCGCTGGTGCAGGCAGCAGAGGCTGGGGCGCAGGCGCTTCGCTCTGGTGGGCGGATGGGCTATGCCGGGGCGGGGTCTTCGGGGCTGATGGCGCTCGCCGATTGTCTGGAATTGCCCGGCACCTTTGGCCTTCCGCCCGACCGTGTGCCGATGATGTTCGCAGGCGGGGCAGAGGCGTTGCTTCATATGACCGGCGGGGTAGAGGATGACCCCGCGCTGGCCCGCGCTGACATCGATCGCGCGGGGATCTCGGCGGGGGATGTGGTGCTCTGCCTCGCGGCCTCTGGTGGCACGCCCTATACGCTCACCATTGCCGAACTGGCTCGTGCGCGCGGCGCAGTGGTTGTGGGCATCGCCAATACCGAAGGCTCGGCCCTTCTGGCGGGTTGCGATATTCCCGTTTTGCTGGATACCGGGCCGGAAATCATTGCAGGATCAACCCGGATGGGCGCAGGCAGCGCGCAGAAACTGGCGTTGAATGTGATTTCCGTTCTGGTCGGGAGCGCGCTTGGCCATGTGCATGATGGCTATATGGTCAATGTCACGGCGGATAATGTGAAGCTCAAGGCCCGTGCCGCGCGGATTGTTGGCGTGCTTGCCGGTGTTGACGATGGCGCGGCCCTTGCGGCGCTGGGGGAAAGCGGTGGTGCAGTGAAGCCTGCCGTTCTGATCGCGCGGGGAATGGGGCCGCAAGACGCCCTTGCCGCGCTGGCCGAAAGCGGGGGCCATCTGGCCCCGCTTTTGGCACAAGACGATGCGTAATCAGGCGGAAACCGCCACCAACTGGGAGAGAACCATGAAGAAAACTGCCCTTGTCGCCCTTTTGACCGGCACGGCCCTTGCGGGGCCGGCACTGGCCCAGGCTACGCTTACGATCGAAAGCTGGCGCAACGATGACCTGACGATCTGGCAGGATGTCATCATTCCCGCCTTCAATGCGCAGCATCCGGACATTACGGTGGTCTTTGCGCCTTCGGCCCCGGCGGAATATAATGCCGCGTTGAACTCGAAACTGGCTGCGGGCAGTGCGGGTGATCTGATCACCTGCCGCCCCTTCGACGCAAGCCTTGAGCTTTACAATCAGGGCCATCTGGCCGACCTGTCGGGGCTGGCCAGCATGGCCAATTTCTCGGATGTGGCGAAATCCGCTTGGCAGACCGATGATGGCAGCGCGACCTTCTGCGTACCCATGGCCTCGGTCATCCATGGCTTCATCTACAACGCTGATGCCTTTGCCGAAGTGGGCGTTGAAGTGCCAACGACTGAGGCGGAATTCTTTGCCGCGCTGGACAAGTTCAAGGAACATGGGGGCTATATCCCCATGGCCATGGGCACCAATGACCAGTGGGAAGCGGCAACCATGGGCTATAACAACATCGGCCCTAACTATTGGAAGGGCGAGGAAGGCCGCCGCGCGCTGATCGCGGGAGAGCAGAAGCTGACGGATGAGCCTTGGGTCGCCCCCTTCCGCCAATTGGCGCGCTGGAAGGATTATCTGGGTGACGGGTTCGAGGCGCAGACCTATCCCGACAGCCAGAACCTTTTCACCCTTGGCCGCGCGGCGATTTATCCCGCCGGGTCATGGGAAATTGCGGGCTTCAATGCGCAGGCAGGCTTTGCCATGGGGGCCTTTCCACCGCCCGTCGCCACTGCGGGCGACACCTGCTATATCAGTGACCACACCGATATCGCGATTGGCATGAATGCGAAATCGCCCAATGCAGAGGCCGCCAAGGTCTTTCTGGAATGGGTGGGAAGCCCGGAGTTTGCAGCACTCTACGCCAATGCCCTGCCCGGCTTCTTCAGCCTGAACTCCACACCGGTTGCTATGCAGGACCCGCTGGCGCAGGAATTCGTGTCTTGGCGTGAAAAGTGCCAGTCTACGATCCGGTCCACCTATCAGATCCTGTCGCGCGGCACGCCGAACCTTGAAAACGAAACCTGGAACGCAAGTGCGAATGTGATCCGGGGATCGGAGACGCCGGAAGCCGCGGCTGAACGGCTGCAATCTGGCCTCGCAAGCTGGTACGCGCCGCAGCAGTAAGCGGAGCCGGCATCGAGACGGGGATATATCGGCACTGGAGGGGCTGTCTGCCCCTCCAGACCTCCCCGAGGATATTTTTTGGAACAGATGAAGGGGGAAGGGATGGCGAGAGGCAAGCCTGTGCGCTGGCACATTGCCGTGTTTCTGGCGCCTGCTGTGCTGGTTTACACCGCGCTGATGATCATCCCCCTGTTTGGCACCTTGGGCCAATCCTTGTTCAACAAGGGGGGCGAAGGCGGTGTGGATTTCGTGGGCCTTGCGAATTTCGCAACGCTTTTCGGGGATCCGCGCTGGTCAGAGGCGTTCTGGAATGCCTTGGGCAACAATCTGTGGTTTTTCCTCATTCATATGTTGGTGCAGAACCCGATCGGGATTGCGCTGGCCGCGATCCTTTCGACGCCGCGCCTTCGGATGGCGGCGTTCTACCGGACCGCGATCTTTATCCCCACGATCCTGAGTTTCGTGATCGTGGGATTTGTCTGGAAGCTGATCCTGTCGCCCATTTGGGGCATCGCGCCGGGGATGCTGGATGCCGTGGGGTTGAAAAGCCTGTTTGCCCCATGGCTTGGGCGTGAGGAATATGCGCTGACGACGCTTGCCCTGATCTCGGTCTGGCAGTTCGTGGGGATCCCCATGATGCTGATCTATGCCGCGCTTCTGAACATTCCCGACGAGGTATTGGAGGCAGCCGAGATGGATGGCATCACGGGGATGAGCCAGTTCTGGAAGATCAAGCTGCCCTTGATCCTGCCCTCGATCGGGATCATTTCGATCTTGACCTTTGTGGGCAATTTCAATGCCTTTGACCTCATTTATGTGGCGCAGGGGGCGCTCGCCGGGCCAGATTTCAGCACCGATATCCTTGGCACCTTCCTTTATCGCACCTTCTTTGGCTTTCAGTTGCAACTGGGCGACCCCTATATGGGATCGGCGATTGCGGGGGCGATGTTCGCGATCATCCTGTTCGGGGTCTGTGTCTATCTTTGGGGGATCCAGACCCGACTGCGGAGGTATCAGTTCTGATGGCCAAGGCGCGTCTGTCCCCCGTCCGCACGATCGCGGCCCATGCGGTGCTGATCACCTATACGATCATCGCGCTGTTCCCGGTCTTTGTGATTGTCGTCAACAGCTTCAAGAGCAGGCGGGCGATCTTTGCCGAACCGCTTGCGCTGCCTTGGCCGGAGCATTTCGATCTTGTGGGCTATCAGACGGTGCTGCGGCAGGGGGATTTCTTCCTTTACTTCCAAAACAGCATGATCGTGACAGTTGTCAGCCTGTTCTTCGTCCTGCTGTTCGGGGCCATGGCGGCCTTTGCGCTGTCAGAATATCGGTTTCGTGGCAATACGTTGATGGGGCTGTATCTGGCCTTGGGGATCATGATCCCTATTCGCCTTGGCACGGTCGCGATCTTGCAGATCATGGTCGAGGGGGGCTTGGTCAACACGCTGACCGCGCTGATCCTTGTCTACACCGCGCAAGGCCTGCCCTTGGCCGTGTTCATCCTGTCGGAATTCATGCGGACGGTATCTGATGATCTGAAAAACGCAGGCCGGATCGACGGGCTTTCGGAATATCGGATCTTTTTCACGCTTGTCCTGCCCCTTGTCCGGCCTGCGATGGCAACCGTGGCGGTCTTTACCATGATCCCGATCTGGAACGATCTGTGGTTCCCGCTCATCCTTGCGCCCAGCGAGGCGACAAAGACGATCACGCTCGGCTCGCAGGTCTTTATCGGGCAGTTTGTCACAAACTGGAACGCGGTTCTGGCGGCGTTGAGCCTCGCCATTCTGCCGGTGCTTGTTCTGTATCTGGTCTTTTCGCGGCAGTTGATCCGCGGCATCACAGCAGGAGCTGTCAAATGATCCGCACACTTGTGGCAGGGCTTGGCACCATGGGTCGTAGCCACGCGCTGGCCTATCATCGCAATCCGGCCTTTGATCTTGTGGGGCTGGTCAATCGCTCTGCGCCCCGCTTGGACCCGGCGCTGGAAGGCTATGCGATCGAGGCGGATTTTCATGCGGCTTTGTCCAGATTGAAGCCTGATCTGGTCAATATTTCCACCTATTCCGACAGCCACGCCGATTATGCGGTGGCGGCGATGGAGGCGGGGGCACATGTCTTTGTGGAAAAGCCTTTGGCCACCACGGTGGCGGATGCGCGCCGCGTGGTCGATTGTGCGCGGGCAAACGGGCGCAAGCTGGTAGTGGGCTATATCCTGCGCCACCACCCGAGCTGGATGCGGCTGATAGCCGAGGCGCGCGCCTTGGGCGGGCCTTATGTCTTTCGCCTGAACCTGAACCAGCAGTCCTCTGGCCCCACATGGGAGGTGCATAAGACGCTGATGCAGACCACATCGCCCATCGTGGATTGCGGCGTGCATTATGTCGACGTCATGTGCCAGATCACCGATGCAAAGCCGGTGGAGGTGCGGGGCATGGGCCTGCGCCTGTCAGAGGACATCGCGCCGGACATGTATAACTACGGCCATTTTCAGGTGCTGTTCGATGATGGCAGCGTGGGTTGGTACGAGGCGGGTTGGGGGCCGATGATGTCGGACACCGCTTTTTTCGTGAAGGATGTGGTTAGCCCGCGGGGGGCCGTGTCGATCCGGATGCCGGAGGATGCGAAATCCGACGATCACGATACCCATACCAAGACCTCGACGCTGCGCATCCATCGGGTCGGGCAGCCGGACGAGGATCTGAACATGGCCGATGAGCCGGGGCATCAGGACTTGTGTGAACGCGAGCAAGCCTTTGTGGCGCGCGCGATTGCCGAGGATTTGGACCTGTCGCGCCATATGGAGGATGCGGTCGCCTCGCTTGCCATTTGCCTTGCGGCCGACCAATCGGTCCGTACGGGCCAGCCTGTGAAAGTGTGAGGGACCATGGGTTCGCTTGATCTGAAATCCGTCACCAAAAGTTTCGGCCCTGTCGATGTCATCAAAGGTGTCGATCTTCAGGTGGCCGAAGGCGAATTCTGTGTTTTCGTTGGGCCATCGGGGTGCGGGAAATCCACGCTGCTGCGGATCATCGCGGGGCTCGAGGATGCAACGGCGGGTGATATCCTCTTGGACGGGCGACGCATGAATGATGTGGCGCCTGCCAAGCGGGAACTGGCCATGGTGTTCCAGTCCTATGCGCTTTACCCGCATCTGAGCGTGCGCGACAACATGGGTCTCGCCCTGAAACAGGCGGGCGTATCGCGGGCCGAGATCACCGCCGCGACCGACCGGGCAGCAGAGATGCTGTCCCTTGGCGCGCTGATGGACCGCCGCCCGGCAGAGCTTTCGGGTGGGCAGCGGCAGCGCGTGGCAATCGGGCGGGCCATCGTGCGGCGACCCAAGCTGTTCCTGTTTGACGAGCCTTTGTCGAACCTCGACGCCGCGCTGCGGGTCGCCACGCGGATCGAGATTGCGCGGCTCCACCGCGAACTCGGTGCAACGATGATCTATGTGACCCATGATCAGGTGGAGGCGATGACGCTGGCCGACAAGATCGTTGTGCTGCGCGATGGTCGGGTGGAACAGGTCGGCAGTCCTATGGAGCTTTACAACAATCCCGCAAATACCTTTGTCGCGGGCTTCATCGGTTCGCCGCAGATGAATTTCTTGGTCGCCGAAGCTGTTGGCTTTCCGGGGCAAACCGTCGGTGTTCGCCCTGAACATCTGGCGCTCCACCCGATCGGCACAAAAAGTGATGGATGGATCGAAGGGCAGGTCAGCCATGTTGAAAAGCTGGGGGGCGAGACACTGGTCTATGTTCACACCATTCCCCATGGCCTTTTGACGGTGCGGCTCTTTGGAGAACAGGATCAGGCCGTTGGGGAGCCGGTGGGCCTGACCTTCGACCGCCTCAAAGCGCTGATTTTTGACGCAGACGGCATGCGCCTTGGTTGAGGCGCCGTGGATAGGTCTTTCCTGATAGAAAGGCAGGCACTAAGACAGGAGAGACAGTCCGGTTAGCCGGACGAGCGGAGAGACCATGTCCAGCATTGCCCTTGAAAGCCCCCTGACCCCTGATCTCGGGCTGCTTTTTGAACGACATACCGCAGATATGCATGCCGATACGCCGCCCGAAAGCATTCATATGTTGGATCGAAGTGCCTTGGATACGCCGGGGATTTGGTTCTTTGTGATGCGCGAAGAGGGTGAACCGGTGGCCATGGGGGCGTTCAAGCGAATTGATTCCTCCCATGCCGAGATCAAGTCGATGCATGTTCTGGCCGAGGTGCGGGGCAGGGGGCTCTCGCGTCGCATGCTCGATCATCTGATCGATGCCGCGCGCGCCGAAGGGTTTTTGCGGCTGTCGCTGGAGACCGGGGTGCAACCGACATTCACAGCAGCCCGTGCGTTATACGCCAATGCCGGTTTTGTCGAATGTCCTCCCTTTGAGGGCTATTGGGACGACCCCAATTCCATCTTCATGACAAAGACACTTGCCTAAGGTCCCGCCCTGTTTCACAAGGGCGCCAGCGGTCCCGTAGCTCAGCTGGATAGAGCAATCGCCTTCTAAGCGACAGGTCGGGGGTTCGAGTCCTCCCGGGATCGCCAGACCTGCCTTTTTGAAGATTCGTGGCCGTCCTCGGTGTCACAGACTGGGTCAACTCCGGCCATAGCCGTCTTGATAGCGGATGATGTCGTCTTCACCCAGATAGCTTCCTGTCTGCACCTCGATCAGCATCATCGGGACCTTGCCGGGGTTTTCCAGCCGGTGGGTCACGCCAAGGGGGATATAGACGGACTGGTTTTCTGTCAGCAGCTGCACCTCATCGCCCAGAGTGACGCGGGCGGTGCCTTGGACGACGATCCAGTGTTCGGCCCGATGGTGGTGGCTTTGGAGGCTGAGCGCGCCGCCGGGATGCACGAAAATGCGCTTGACCTGGAACCGGTCGCCCAGAACGAGGCTTTCGAACCATCCCCAGGGCCGGTGGTCCTTTGGAAATTCGGTGGCTTGCTTCGCTCCCTGTGCCTTCAGCGCGGCAACAGCAAGCCGAAGGTCCTGCGCACGATCCATCGGGGCTACGAGCACTGCATCCGGCATGGCGATGGCGATCATCTTTTCCAGCCCAATGCCGATCAGCACCTGTCCCTCTGCCTCGGCACGCAGGAGTGTATCATGGCAATCGATGGCATGTACCGCGCCCGAAGTGGCGACCCCCTGCGCATCGGGTGCCATTTCGCGCCAGACGGTTTCCCAGCCGCCAAGGTCAGACCAACCACCTTCGAATGGCACAACGCTCAGGCTCGGCGCGCGTTCCATCACCGCATAGTCGATAGATATTTCCTCCGCTTCCGCCCATGGTTCAGCGGCAAGGCGCAAGAAGCCAAGGTCGGCTCGCGCGCCGCGGACCGAAGCGCTGACGGGTGAGATCAAGTTGGGTGCATGCGCCTCGAAAGCTGCCAGTAGGGTATCGACGCGCGCGATGAAAATACCCGCATTCCACAGATAGGTGCCCTTTGCGAGCATCTCCTCGGCACGCACGCGATCCGGTTTTTCGACAAAACGACGCAAGGCGGTTGCCGTGCCTGCCTTTGCAGGACCCACAAGTTCAAGATAGCCATAGCCCGTCTCGGGCCGATCAGGCCGGATGCCGAAGGTGACGATCCGCCCTTCTTGTGCCGCGGCGGCAGCCACATCCACGGCGGCAGCGAATGCGGCGAGGTCCTCAACCACGTGATCCGAAGGGCAGATCAGCACTGTGGCTGCCGGATCCGTTTCGGCCACATGCAGCAAAGCTGCGAGAACCGCAGGTGCAGTGTTTCGCGCGGACGGCTCCAACAGCACTGACGCTGGATCAACCCCGATTTCCGCCATTTGCTGCGTCGCAATGAAGCGGAACTCCGAAGCCGTCACAACAACGGGCCGCGCGAAGGCCCCGCCTGTGACGCGGCGGACCGAAGCTTGAAACAGGCTTTCCTTGCCGATCAGCGCAGAGAACTGCTTGGGATAGCTGCGCCGCGACAGGGGCCAAAGGCGCGTTCCAGACCCGCCACAGAGCAGGATGGGAGTGATCTTTGAAACCATTGAACCCTGCCAAAATCCATCGCTACTTGCAGGCGACGCGGCACCTAAAGGAGCCTGTCCCGCGTCATCCTCCGCAGAGGCGTAATCAAAGCATGCCCCCCTGTCCAGCAACCTTTTCCCAAGGTTACCCCAGAGGCGTTGGCGTGACTTTGTGCTCTGTCTCTAAAGGGCTAAGGGATCGGGGCGGCGTATGGTCCCTATCCGCAGGAACATGCCACCCGTCAGCGCGAAACTTGTCCATCCGTACCGCGACTTGACGCGATCGCGCGGTCCATCGCCGCCAAGGTGCGGAAGCTTGCTCCTCCATGCTGGCGCAGGAAGGCAGCTATGTCTTCTTTTTGGGCTTCCGCGGGATGGCGAAGGGCGGCCAAAAGCGCGTCACCATCCTTCAGCCGTGTTGCAACCCCAGCGGCCTCCGCCTCTATAAACGGGTATTCGATTGTCCAGATGTGAGGACCGGTCACGACCGGTTTGCCCAGCATCAATGGTTCGATGATGTTATGCGCACCTCTCGGTGTAAAGCCGCCGCCGACGATCACCCGATCGCTAAGGGCGAGGTAAAAGAACATCTCGCCCAGACTGTCGCCCAAAAGCACATCTGCCGCGTCCAACGGGGCCACCACGGCAAGATGTGCATCCAGCACCTCGCTGCGCCGAAGCACGGACAGACCCGCCGCGCGCAAGCTTTCGGCCACGGCACTAAATCGTTCGGGCGCACGGGGAACATAGATGAAAAGGGGAGGGGGGCGTTCGCCCTGCGGGCCGCGCGTTTGGCGGATGATATCGGCAAAAAGCGCCTCCTCCCCCTCTACGCCGCTGGCGATCGTGATGATCTCACGCCCTTGCCGGAGGCTTGGGCCAAGCGCCTCTGCCGCGCGGAGTTGATTGGGCGGCACGGGTTGGTCAAAGCGCAACTCGCCGGTAACGGTTATGTTCTTTACCCCGATCGCAGCAAACCGCGCGGCTTGCAGGTCTGATTTCACGAAGGCACCGGCAAGGCCAGCGATCACACGCTGGCGCAGGCGTAGGCCGCGGCTGTCTCTGGCAACAGACCTCGTGCCATAAATTCCGTTGCACAGATAAAGCGGCACGCCAGCGGCCCGGCAGGCAAAGATCATGGCGGGCCAGATCTCAACCTCCAACGTCAGCCCGATCCGTGGCTTGCAGGCCGCCAGAAAGCGCCGATAGCACCAAGCCATATCCAGCGGGACCCAAACCACCGTCACCTGCCCTGCTGCGATTTCAGGGCCGAAAAGACGGTGCGACTCCCGCCGCCCTGCGGGGGTGAAGTGGGTCAGCAAAACCGGGTCACCCCTGTCGATCAGTGCGCGGACCAAGGCTGTTGCCGAGCGCATTTCGCCCAGACTGACAACATGCAGCCAGATCACATCCTTGGGCAAATCCTGTCTGTAAAAACCAAAACGCTCAGCCAAGTTGCGGCGATAATCGGCATCCTTGCGGCCGCGGAGCCAGAGGTAAGCCAGCACCATTGGCGTCAGCAGAAGCCAAGCCAAGCGGTAGAACAGCAGGAAAAGGTTCAAGATCACGCTCTTCTTTCCTGAAATGCCTAGATGCCCCGCTGGATTGGGCAGTCATATCTTGCGCGAGGCATAGCCGTGTGAACCCTGCCTGTCCATGGCGGGAACTGGCTTTGGCGTCCTGACGTTCCTGCTTCCTGCCGGTACTGACAAGACTTTACTGCAATCGGACTTTGCAGCCTCCGGCTGATGTGATTAGCTGCCCGCGCCGTGGCCGGTCCCGAACCGGCCGCTTCACTTTCAGGGAGACCCGTTTATGAATCGTCGTTCTTTCCTCAGAACCTCCGCCCTTGGTGGCGCTGTTGCCGCGACCAGCCTCGCCGCACCTGCGGTTGCGCAGGGCAATGTCACCTGGCGCATGGTCACCACCTGGCCCAAGAATTTCCCGGGCCTTGGTGTAGGCGCGCAACGTCTGGCCGACCGCATCACTGCGGCAAGCGATGGCCAACTGACGGTTCAGGTCTTTGCTGCGGGCGAGATGGTGCCGCCCCTTCAGGCGCTGGATGCCGTGATCGACGGATCGGCCGAAATGAGCCATGGTGCCGCCTATTACTGGCAGAATAAGTCGGTTGGCCTGTCGTTCTTTACCGGCGTGCCGTTTGGCATGACCTCGCGGGAACTCGCAGCCTGGGTCCGCTTTATGGGCGGTCAGGAAATCTGGGACGAAATCTATGACCAGTTCGGTCTTCAGGGCTTCCTCTCGGGCGATACGGGCACGCAGGCAGGCGGCTGGTTCAAGAATGAACTGACGGGCCTTGCCGATATTCAGGGCCTGCGCTTCCGCACGCCGGGCCTTGGTGGGCAGGTCTGGGGTAAGATCGGCGCATCGGCCACCAACATGGCTGCGGGCGAGATTTTCCAGGCGCTTCAGAACAACACACTGGATGCGGCGGAATTCGTCGGCCCCTATAACGACCTTGCACTGGGCTTCCATCAGGTCTGCAAGCATTACTATACCTCCTCGTTCGTGGAGCCGGGGCTAGCGACCGAACTCGTCGTGGACAAGGCCAAGTATCAG
Source organism: Cypionkella sp. (assembly GCA_025458085.1). GTDB lineage: Bacteria > Pseudomonadota > Alphaproteobacteria > Rhodobacterales > Rhodobacteraceae > Pseudotabrizicola. The sequence goes on from JALOTC010000012.1 coordinate 37,478, forward strand.
GCGCTGCCCGCGAACCTTCAGGCGATCGTGCGTGATGCCTGTCAGGCGGAATACGATGCCGTTGCCTCTGACATGTATGCCAATGATCCGCGCGCTCTCGCCACGCTGGTCAATGAACATGGGGTAACAACCCATGCTTCCTTCCCCGAGGATATTCTGGAAGCGGCGGCCAAGGCTTCGGTAGAGGTGATGACCGAAATCCGCGAAGGCGGGGACGACCTGACCAAGAAGACGATCGAAAGCTATGTCACCGCGCTGAACATCCTGCGCACCCGGACGGAAGGGACGGACCTGTCCTTCCTTCAGGCACGGCAGAAATACTTCACCCTGACCTGAGCATCAGGTTGAAAAAAGGAAAGGCCCGGCGCGATGCCGGGCCTTTTGCGTTTCTGCCTGTCGAGTTGGGCTAGCGCAGGACGCTGGGTAGCCACAGGATCAGGTCGGGGAAGACGAACAGCACCACAAGGGCCAAGATCTGCAACAGAACAAAGGGGATGACGCCCCGATAGATCTGGCCCGTCGTGATCGACGGAGGGGCCACCCCGCGCAGGTAAAAGAGCGCGAAGCCAAAGGGCGGCGTCAGGAACGATGTCTGCAGGTTCACCCCCACCATCACCCCCAGCCAGATCGGGTCCAGCCCAAGGTTCAGCAGGATCGGTGCCGTGATCGGGATGATGATGAAGATGATCTCGAACGTGTCGAGGATAAAGCCCAGCACGAACATGATCGCCATGACCACGATCATGGCCCCCATCACCCCCCCCGGCAGACCGGAGAGGAATTCATGCACGAGATTGTCGCCGCCCATCTGCCGGAAAACGATGGAAAAGACAGATGCGCCAAAAAGGATGATGAAGACCATCGAAGTGATCGTGGCGGTAGAGATCACGACTTCGCGCAGAACACCGAAGGACAGTCGCCAGCGCATGGCCGCGAGGATCGTGGCCCCCACAGCGCCAACCGATGCAGCCTCGGTCGGGGTGGCGATGCCGCCCAGAATGGACCCAAGCACGGAGATGATAAGCAGAAGTGGTGGGACAAGGGCGGTCACAACCTCGCGCAGCAGATCCTTGCGCTCATCATCGGGCACAGGGGTTGCAGGGCAGCTTTGCGGATCGGTGATCGCCTTGAAGATGATCCAGCTCAGATACAGTCCCACAAGCATCAGCCCCGGCAGGAAGGCCCCGGCAAAAAGGTCACCCACCGAAACAGGCGAAGGCGCGAAATTGCCTTTGGCCATCTGTACCTGCGCATTGATCCCGGCCAGCATGTCGCCCATGAAGATCAGCACGGTAGAAGGCGGGATGATCTGCCCAAGCGTGCCCGAGGCGCAGATGACGCCTGCCGCCAGCTTGGGGTCATAGCCCGCGCGCATCATCGCAGGCAGGGAGATCAGGCCCATGGTCACGACCGTGGCCCCCACGACGCCGGTCGAAGCGGCAAGGAGCGCGCCAACAAGAACCACAGAAATCGCAAGGCCGCCACGGGCGCGCCCGAAAAGCTTGCCCATGGTCATCAGAAGTTGTTCGGCGATGTTCGACCGCTCCAGCATCACACCCATGAAAATGAAGAGCGGCACCGCGACCAGCACCTCATTCGTCATGAAGCCGATGTAACGGTTGGCCAGAGCGCCGAAATTCGACAGGTCGAACACGCCGAGCGCATTGCCCAGAACGGCAAAGAGCAGGGAGGTGCCCGCCAGTGTGAAGGCCACCGGAAAGCCCAGCATCAACATGCCGATGACGCCAAGGAACATGGAACCGGCGAGGATCTCGCCCAGAAGGATCGGGTCCATGTGGGCTTACCTTTCCGCGTTGTAACGGTAGTCGGCGGGGACCGCATCCTCGCGGCCAGCCAGCACAAGGAGAGAGCGCAGCGCCATGGCAATGCCTTGCAAGGTGACCAGCACAACGAAGACGAGGATGAAGGATTTCAGTACGTAAAGTCCCGGCATCCCCCCCACATTTGCCGAATTCTCCATGAACCGCCATGATCTTTCGACGAATGGCAAGCTGTAGATCAACACGACCCACATGAAGGGCAGCAGGAAGAAAATGACTCCCACCAGATCGGCCAGTGCTTTCTTGCGCGCGGATGCTGGGCGATAGAAGATGTCGACACGCACATGGTCATCACGCAACAGCGCGAAACCAGCCACCGCAGTGAACATCGCGCCGTTCAGCCAAACATAGAGATCCTGCATCCAAATCCGGGTGGTCGAAAACAGGTAGCGTTCTGTAACAACCGCGAAACAGACAAGGACGATTCCCAAAGAAAGCCAGGAAAAGACCTGACCGATCAAACGGTTCAGTCCGTTGATGGCCCCAAGAAGGGACTGGAGAAGCGGCAAAGGTCACCTCATCGTGTCAGGAAGGGTTGAACTTGCGCGCGTCGTCCAGCGCCCACGCGACTCTTCTGGACCGGCAATTCTTGTCCAGAGGAGGAAGTTCAACCCATTGATTTCTTTAATTGCCACTATAGGCCGATCCAAAAGATTTGTCCAACTGGCGAAGAGCCTTCGGGGGCGTGAAATTTTCCAATGAAATCATAAAGCCAATCCGCAAGTCCCGCGGGTGGTACAGCGTTTAGTCCACATCTCTTGGGTGGGTCTTGTCCGCACAACCGCGCAATGAAGGCCGAAGGGTAGGCGCAAGCGCATCTATCCTAGCCCTTTCGGACATGCCATGGGTGTCACTTGTTGACCGAACAGCGCGCCCCGAATGCCCGGTCATGATCGCGCGATCATAAATGCCGGGGCTCTGCTTCCAAGCAAACAGAGGCTTGAGGAATTTCGCCCAAAATCCAAGCGAAACGCCGATGGACGGGAGCATCTGGAGGCGGGTAGCGGAATCGAACCGCTCTAGACGGATTTGCAATCCGCTGCATAACCTACCTGCCCACCCGCCGCAGATGGCGTGGAGGTACACCAAGCTTTCGTAGCCTGCAAGCCGATATTGGGCCGT
>JALOTC010000134.1 GCA_025458085.1 Cypionkella sp.
CAGCCCCAACCCCAGCCAGTCCGACAGGGCAACCGGCGCGAGCACAGCCAAGGTCAGCGCCGCCCCCCAAGCCTCACGGCTTAGCCAGCTTGACCGCCATTGGGTGAAGGCGCGCAAGGCCCGCTGCGGATTGCCTAGGTGAAAGGCCGAAGCCATGAGCCCCGCCACCGCCAGTGCATAGGCCAGCGCCCAATGGGCCAGCGCCGCAAGGCCCGTGTACTGATGCACTGTCGCCAAAAGCGCCATATAGCCCAAACCCATGCCCGACAGCACGGTGAAGATGATGACAGAAGGGGCAGGATTCATTCAGATTTTTCCCAGAACACGGTCCAGAACACGGTCCAGCCACCCGGCCAGCCCCGTGGCCTTGATGTCCAGAAGCGGGGCCAGAAGGCTCGCCTGATCGGGCCTGTCCTTGGCCCGCGGCGGCAGATAGCGGTTGGTGGGCTTGGTGCCCTGTTCGGGCATCAATTCCACCCCGCCGCGTTCGGCAACAAGCCGCGACACGGTGCTCTCTGGGTCCGACAGATCGCCGAAATGCCGCGCGCCTGTGGGGCAGGTCCGCACGCAGGCGGGTTCGCGATCCTCCTCGGGCAGGTTTTCGTTATAGATGCGGTCCACACAAAGCGTGCATTTCTTCATCACGCCCGCGTCCATATCCATCTCGCGCGCGCCATAAGGACAGGCCCAGGCGCACAGCCCGCAGCCGATGCAGGCATCCTCGTTCACCAGAACGATGCCATCCTCCACCCGCTTGTAGCTTGCCCCCGTGGGGCAGACGGTCACGCAGGGCGCATCCGCGCAATGCAAACAGGACCGGGGGAAGTTCACCACCAGCGGCGGCGCATCGTCAGGCACCAGCTGATAGCTGTGAACACGGTTCAGGAAGGTGCCCGAAGGGTCTGATCCATAAGGGTTCTGATCCGACAACGGCACGCCATAGCCCTGATCGTTCCACCCCTTGCAGGCGGTCACGCAAGCCTGACAGCCCACGCAGGTATCAAGGTCGATCACAAGGCCCAGCGCCTTGTCGGTCTTGCCCGGCAAACAGGTCATGCGCGCCGCCCTCCCATTGGCACAACACGCGGCAGCACCGGAAACTGCGGCTCTGCCCTCTCTCGCGGGCCGACGCGCTCCACCCGCACGCGCAGATCAAACCACGCCGCCTGCCCCGTCACCGGATCGGCATTGGCCCAGCGCATCCCATCGGCCTTGGGGGGGAGGAGTTCCGAAATCAGATGGTTCAGCAAGAACCCCTCCTTCGCTTCCGGCGCGCCCTCATCCAGCGCCCAAGCGCCCTTGCGCTTGCCAATCGCATTCCATGTCCAGACGGTTTTGGGGTTCAGCGCCGCCATATGCGCGACCGGCACCACAATCTGCCCGGTGGGCGAGGTGACGCGGGCGTAATCCCCTTCCTCAAACCCCTCCGCTTCCCAGACGGCGGTTGGCACAAACAGCGCATTGCGCCCGTGGATCTGCCTCAGCCACGCATTCTGACTGCCCCAAGAATGATACATGGCCATCGGCCGCTGGGTCAGCGCATGAAGCGGGAAGTCCCGCGCCGCCTCATCGCCAAAGGGCGGATACCAGACAGGCAGCGGGTCCATCGCCTGCCGCAACCTTGGGCGCAGGGCCTCGGGCGGCTGCAGATAGCCCTGCCCCTCGGCGGCAAGCTGAAAACGCCGCATCGGTTCTGACCAGATGTTGAACAGGTATGGCTGCGGGCTGTCAAAGAGGCCAAGCGCCACCGCCCAGTCCTGATAGGCCCGGTTCCACGGTTTGAAGAACCGCGCGCCCTTTGGCACATGGGCCTGATGGAAACCGCCCGCGGCGATATACCGGGCGATCTGGTCCGGGTTCGGTGCACCGCGCCCTTCCTCGGTCCCATCGCCGCGATAGCCCATCAAAGGGCCGATGCCGGGCTTGCGTTCATGGCGCTGAATGTAATCGGCATAATCGCGGTATTTCGCCCGCCCGTCTGCTTCCACCATCCCCGGCAGACCAAGCCGCGCGCCAAGGTCCAGAAGCACCGACTGGAACCCCCGCACATCGCGGTCGGGTTCCACCACCGGCCAGCGGATCGCATCCCCCGCCGCATCCGGCTCGCTGATCGGGCGGTCCAGCAGGCTGATGCAATCATGCCGCTCCAAATAGGTCGTATCGGGCAGGATCAGATCGGCATAGGCCACCATTTCTGACGCATAGGCATCGGAATAGATGATCCGGGGGATGCGGTATTCGCCATCCTCGCCCCGCTCTGTCAGCATCTCCATCACCTGCGCGGTGTTCATGGAGGAGTTCCAAGCCATATTGGCCATATATAGAAACAGCGTATCAATCTGATACGGGTCCCCCGCATGGGCATTGGGGATGACCATCTGCATCAAGCCATGCGCGCTGAACGGGTTTTCCCAAGAAAACCCCTTGTCGATCCGCGCAGGTTGCCCATCGGGATGAACCGCCAATTGCTCCGGCCCGCGCACATAGCCCAGATGCGGGCCAGACAGCGGCTGACCGGGCCGGGCAACCCAATGCGGTGTCGGATGCGCCTCCATCGGCTTGGGGTAAGGCGGCTTCATCCGCCAGCTTCCCGGCGTTTCCACCGCCCCCAGAACGATCTGCAACAGATGCAGCGCACGGGCCGTCTGAAAGCCGTTGGAATGGGCCGAAATCCCCCGCATCGCGTGGAAAGAGACGGGCCGCCCCGTCATGTTCGGGTGCCGATTGCCGCGAAAATCCTCCCACGGCTCCTCGATCACCACGGGCTGGTCAAAGGCCGCAGCGGCGATTTCCGCCGCCAACTGCCGGATGCGCAGCGCAGGCACGCCGCAGCGGTCCGCCACCGCCTCGGGCGCATAGTCGGGCGACAGATAGCGTTCCGCCATATGCTGAAAGACGGTGCGATGCCCCTGCCATGTTGCGCCAAGGTCCGGCTCCACCCCCGGCGCATCCCAAGGCGCGGGCTGGCCTGTGCGGCGGTCAATCACAAAGGGCTGCGCCTCGGCATTGCGCAGGATCAGCCCCTGCTCCGGCCCTTCGGCCCCGTTCACAAGATGCGGCGCATTGGTAAAGCGGGCAAGATAGTCCAGATCCACCTTCCCCGCCTCCAGCAAGCAATGGATCAGCGCAAGGATCAGCAAGCCATCGGTCCCCGGCGTGATCCCGATCCAATCATCCGCCACCGCGTTATAGCCCGTGCGGATCGGATTCACCCCGATCACCCGCGCCCCCCGCGCCTTTAGCTTGCCAAGGCCGATCTTGATCGGATTGCTGTCATGATCTTCGGCCACGCCAAACAGGATGAACAGCCGCGTCCTTTCCCAATCCGGCGCGCCGAATTCCCAAAAGGCCCCGCCCAGCGTGTAAATCCCCGCCGCCGCCATGTTCACCGAACAAAAGCCTCCATGGGCCGCATAATTCGGCGTGCCGAATTGCTGCGCCCACCAGCCGGTAAAGGATTGCGATTGATCGCGCCCGGTAAAGAAGGCCAGCTTTTCGGGGGCCGTATCGCGAAGGGGCTTTAGCCAAGCCACCGCCTGCGACAGCGCCTCTTCCCACGAAATTTCCTCAAACGCCCCCGATCCGCGCGGCCCCACACGGCGCAAGGGCTTGCGCAGGCGGCTTGGCGCGGTGACCTGCATGATGCCAGAGGCCCCCTTGGCACAAAGCACGCCCTTGTTGATCGGGTGGTCGCGGTTCCCTTCGATATAGGTCACCTTGCCAGAGGTCAGATGCACATTGATCCCGCAGCGGCAGGCGCACATGTAACAGGTGGTCTTGCGCACCTCGTCCGAAACCTTGGGCGATGTGTCGATCCGCAAACTGGCCGCTGTCATGTTCCCCCCTCAAACATGCATCAATCATGTATCAATCTGGCGCGCGCGCCAAGCCCGAATGCACCCAAGATCGGCATCAAGGTGGAAAAAATCGAGGGGGCCACCCACGGATTCCACACCGCAAAAGACAGCAGTATCTCTGGGCTACAAGGACAGACGGTCAAGTAATTGCATTTTTCAAACATTTCTTAGAAGATTTTGCCGGAAACATGCCTAATTATTTTCATTTCACGATAATTGTCGAACTCCTGCCCACACCCCGCGTCTGGATGCCCCTCACCTCTGCGGCCAGCGCCCCCAAGGCCCTTGAACTTCCCCCGCGCCGATGCAGCTTTGGCCCATGTTCATCGTGACGCCAGAAACGGTCCTCAATCGCTCGGCCTTGGAAATGCGGCAGGTCCCGCGCAAGTTTCTGGGCCGCGTCACGCTGTGGCCGGCGCGCGGCGGCGCGGGCCTGTGGCTGCGCGTCTTTCTTGAGGTGGAAATCTGGCGCTATCTCCTTGCCCTTGTTCCCTTCGCCGTGGCGGCGGTGATCTGGCCGGATTATGCGATTGCCATCGCGCAGGCCCCGCTGCCGATGCTGATCCTCGTCTATTTCGTGGAAAGCCGCCTGCTGCGCCTGCCCAAGGCGCGGCGCATGGCCCTGATGGACCGAGCCGAGGTTGAACGCGGCCTCGACCTGCTCCGCGCGCGCTCTGTCCAGATATTGACCAAGATCGCCGCCGGGCGCGGCCTGACCTCTGGCACACTTCATCTCGTCCTCGAACAATCCGATATGTGGCGCGCGCCGCCCCTCACCTATGTCTCGGTCCAATCGGAACAGGGGCCGGAAATCCTGCGTCTGTCGGCCTCCGAACGCGCGCTGATCCGCGACAGCCTCTTTCAGCCCCCGCTGACCGAGGCGGACCTCCTCCGCCTCAATCTCGCCGATGGCACGCATCTGCGCGACATCGCCTTTGACGCGGGCAGGGTTTCGGGCCATGCGCGGCTTGCGGCGCTAATGGGCCAAAGACAGGACATGGCCAAAGGGAGCCTCGGGCCGTAGGGGCGCCTCTGGCACGGCCCAGATCACCGGCAGGCGCGGGTCTGGGCCGGTGGGTCCATCCAGATCGGTCAAAAGCACAATCGCCGAAGGCCGCAGCCGCAAGGCCGCACCGATCACCGGGCGAAAATCCGTCCCTCCCCCCTGCGGCAGGTCCAGCGCGGCGAGTTGCGCGCGCCATCCGGCGGCATCCAGCCGCATCTGATGATGCACCACCTCGTCAAAGGTCAGAAGATAGGCCTCCGCCCCCATCCGGCGGCAGATACCGGCGATTTCCCCCATGAACAGCGCCATCCGCGGCGGGTCGATGCTGGTGGAACAATCAAGGCATAGCGCAAGACGCGGCACCTCCCTTGCCCGCGCCACACCGGGCTGAAAGGCCGGAACCGGCCCGCCCGTAGCCCGCGCCATCGCCTCTGCCGCAAGCCAAGCCCGCGCGGGGCGGCGGTGGCTTGGCTGCGGCAGGGAAAGCATCGCGCGCAGCAGCAGGCGGCGCAGCACCCATTCCCATGGTACGCGCGGGCGCGGCCAATCGGCCAGACGATGGCCCAAAGTGCCGATCCCGAACCCCGCCGCGGCGCCCGCCGCCAAGGCGCGCGCCAGATGCGCGCGCCAATCGGCCGCGCGCTCCTCGCTCGCCCCCGCGCCCGGTTCGGGCTGGAGATCCGCGCCATGGCCCTGTGCCTTGGCATGGGCGCGCGCGCGGCCCCCTTCGCCACCCTGCCCACCCGCAAGGCGCAGATAGAGCCGGTCGCTGTCCCATGCGGCCAGCGCCTCGGCTGGCGGGGGGCTGGTGCCGTCCACCGCCGCAAGCAACCCGGTCAGCAGCAGCGCGGGGCGCGGCAGGGCATGGCCCGCCTGCACCAGCGCCTCGTTCACGATCGCATCCGCCGCGATCTGCCACAGATCCGGCGCGAAACTTTCGGGAAACCGCGCCGCCATCGCCGCCATCCGCGCCGAATGTTGCAGCGCGACATGCAGGATATGATGCCCCACCACCCCGATCTGTTCATGCAAGGGCAGCGTCGCGAACCCCGGCCCATAGCGAATTTCCGTCCCTACCGTCTCTGTCGGCCCCGCATGGTCGCGATGCGCGCACCACAGCGACAGGGCCGCCAGCGCCGGATCAGCCTCGGTCAGCGCCCGCAAGGCGGGGGTCGCGTGGGCGGAATGCGTCATGCAAGCCCCTGCGCCTGCCGCTCTGCCGCGTAATCGGCATAGGCGCGGGAGGACAGGAAGGCCTCCTGCCAGCCGCGGTCCAGCGCCCTGCGGATCAGCCCTTCGAACCCATGGGTCACCAGTTCCGCAAGCGGCAGACGGTCAAAAGGCGCGCCCCGCACCCGGCCCAAGTGGCGCATCTC
>JALOTC010000135.1 GCA_025458085.1 Cypionkella sp.
CCAAGCCACCGCATCATGCCGCCCCGTGCCGCCGCGGGCCTGCCACAGCGCGCCCAAAACCGGATAGCGCGGCCCTTCGATATTCATGATCGGGCAAAGCTCTTTCACCCGCTGGGGCGAGATGAATTCGGTCTGCACGCCTTGCAGGCTGTTGGCATGGGCCGTGCGCTGATAGCCGCGCACCTCGTGATGGGTCTGCGCCAGCATCATCACGCCACGCGGGCTGAACATCACGTTGTAGTTCAGGTCTTGGCTCAGCGTTTCATAGAGGCTGCGCGACTTTTCATAAATCGCGGCAGAGCTGTCTTGCAGATAGTTTGACCGGATGATCGTGGTGTTGCGGCCTGTGTTGCCGCCCCCAAGCCAGCCCTTTTCAAGGATCGCGACATTGCGGATGCCGTGGTTCTTGCCAAGGTAATAGGCCGTGGCAAGGCCGTGGCCGCCCGCGCCCACGATGATGGCATCATATTGCGCCTTGGGTTCGGGCGAACGCCAAGCGCGCTCCCACCCCATGTGGTAAGACAGCGCCTCTTTCGCGATGGCGAAGACGGAATAGCGTTTCATCGGCGGCACCCTTGGCCCTTCGTTCTGATCTGTTCCACTTGTGCCGGGAAAGCGGGCGCAAGCCGACCCTTCCAGCGGCACAACAGGGAAAATTGCGACATGGCGCAGATGCGTCTTTTGCGCGCCGTGTGCAAGCTTTCGTGGTTGCGGCCAAATGCGGCTTTCGGAACCGGCGCAGAGCCATTACATCGGGCGCAACGGCAGGCGGAAAGGCTGAGGCATGGAGAACTGGGGTTTTTGGGCTGCGGCGGCGGGCCTGATGGTTGGGGTGGCGGCGACGCTGCTGCGCGCGATGGCGCGGGCGCGGGCGGATGCGCGGGCCTCGGCCGAGTTTGACCTTGCCGTTTATCGCGACCAATTGGCGGAAATTTCCCGGGATGAGGCGCGCGGCACGCTGAGCACCGAGGAATCGCAGCGCCTCAGGGCCGAAGTCTCACGCAGGTTGTTGGAGGCGGACCGCGCCGCAAGCGCGGAGGAGGCAGGCGAAGGCCCCGCCGCGCGCCGGGGCGGGCCGGTGATGGCGGGGCTTGTGGTCGTGATGGTGGGCAGCGCCGGTTGGCTCTATTGGGAGGTTGGCGCGCCGGGCTATCCCGATCTGCCCTTGCAGACCCGCTTCCAGATGTCCGAGGAAATGCGCGCCAATCGCCCCAGCCAAGCCGAGGCGCAGGCCGCGGCCACCCTGCCCCCGCCCCGCAGCGACATTTCGCCGGAATTCGCGGAGCTGATGGATCAACTGCGCGCCACCTTGGCGGAGCGCCCCGATGACCTGCGCGGGCAGGAATTGCTCGCGCGGAACGAAGCAGCCTTGGGCAATCTGGCGGCTGCCATCACCGCGCAAGAGACGGTGATCCGCCTCAAGGGCGATGCGGCGGAGGGCGAGGATCTGTCGGCCTTGGCCGAACTGATGATCATTGCCGCCGGTGGCCTCGTCACGCCCGAGGCCGAGGCGCAACTGGCCGCAGCCCTCATGCGCGATCCGCAGAACGGCACCGCGCGCTATTACACCGGGCAGATGTTTGCCCAGATCGGCCGATTTGACCGGACCTTCGTTCTGTGGCGCAATCTGCTGGAGGAAAGCCCGCCAGATGCGCCTTGGGTCGCGCCCATTCGCGCGCAGATCATGGATGTGGCGATGCGCGCGGGCGTGACTTACGAATTGCCCCCCGAACGGCGCGTGGTCGGGCCGAACCCCGAAGACATCGCCGCCGCCGCCCAGATGGAGGAAGAAGAGCGCCGCCAGATGATCGAAGGCATGGTCGCCCAGCTTGGCGAAAGGCTGGCCACCGAGGGCGGCATCGCCGAGGAATGGGCGCAACTGATCTCCTCTCTGGCCGTGTTGGGCCGCAAGGATGAGGCGCGGGAAATTTACGCCGAAGCGCAGCGCGTCTTTGCCGGGCGCAGTGTCGATTTGCAAGGTATCCGGCAAGCGGCGGTCAATGCGGGCGTGGCCGAATGATCCTGCCTGACCTCGCGGAATTCGCGACCGTCTTGCCGGTCAACCGGGCGATTGCCGGGCTGGACCTTGGGGAAAAGACCATCGGCGTTGCGATTTCCGACCTTCGCAGGCAGGTTGCCACCCCGGCCGAGGTGATCCGGCGCGAGAAGTTCACGCTTGATGCCGGGCGGCTTCTGGCGCTGATGGAGGCGCGGGGCGTGGCGGGGCTGATCCTTGGTCTGCCGCTGAACATGGATGGCAGCGAAGGGCCAAGGGTCCAATCCACCCGCGCCTTTGCCCGCAATCTGGAACGGCTTTCCCCCTTACCCATCACCTTTTGGGACGAACGCCTGTCCACCGTTGCGGCAGAAAGGGCACTGTTGGAGGCGGATACGTCAAGAAAGCGTCGGAAAGAGGTGATCGACGCGGTCGCTGCGGGCTATATCCTGCAAGGCGCGCTGGACCGTCTGGCGCATATGGGGCGGGAGGATCAGCGTGAAGGATGATGTCTGGAAGCGGGACGAAATCCAGTCGCCCTGCATCAAGCTCTGCACCATCCACCCCGAAGAACGCATCTGCGTGGGGTGTTTGCGCACGATTGACGAAATCACCGCTTGGTCGCGTCTGTCGCATGAGGCGCGGTCGGCGCTGATGGCGGAATTGCCAAGCCGCGCCCCGCGCCTGCAAAAGCGCCGCGGCGGGCGCGTGGCGCGGCTCTCGCGCGAGGGATAAGCGCGAGACGGGTCCCCGCGACCCGTTCTGCAAGGTTTGCCCATTCAAACAACTGCGGACGGGGAGGGCTGTCTGCCCTCCCCGCGCCCCTCCCGAGGATATTTGGAAACAGGTGATGTGCAGGCCCGCCTTGGGGTCAGGGCAGGTTGATCCACGACGAAACATCAGGCAGCAGAGGGCGGAAATAGGCGACCACGCGACCTTCGGGGGCAGATGTGGCCCCCTCAGCCCAAGGGGCGACGCCATGCACCAGCAGGCGGTGCAGCAAAAGCGCCTCGCCCGGACGGGCAGGCAGCGCAAGGCGCGGGCAGGTTTCAAACACATGGCGGCGCGCCGCCTGATAGGCTTCGGTCACATCGACATTAGCCCAGTCTTGCGCTGGATAGGGGGCAAGCGCCTTGGCCAGCGCCGCGCGCATGATCTCGTGACTCCCCTCCCAGACGACAAGGGGGGAAGCCTCCGCATCCGCCTCGGTCAAGGGCAGGCCAAGGATGAAGGCATGGGGTTCGCGGATCATCCGGCGCTTTTCCGGCCCAAAGGCCAAGAGACCATCGAGATGGGCAGCGGCACGGTCACGGCGAAAGCGGAAACTGGCCTCTGTCTCGCCCGGATCGGGGCGGGGATAGCCGGGGCGGGTGGTGGAAAGCTGTGCCTTGTGAAGCGGGCAAGGCTCAAGCCCAAGCGCGGCCCAGGGTAAGGCATGGGAGGTGGCTTCGACAGCGCCATCCGGGCCATTTTCCAAGGCATCGACACCCACGAACCAAGTGCCCCCGGCGCGCCAATCTCCGCCCGGTCGGGCCAGTACCTGCCGCGCCGCGGACAGCGCCGCCGCGGCCCATGCGGCAATCGCAGGGTCAGGTCCGATACGTTGCCAGCCCGGACCGCCCTGCCCTACCACCCCAGCACCTTGCGCAGCATGTTCAGAGCGATCACCGTGATGAAGACGGCAAAGACGCGTTTCAAGGGCTTCGGGTCCATCGCATGGGCCATGCGCGCGCCCAAAGGCGTGGTGAAGAAGGTCATCACGATCACCAGCACGAAAGCCGCAAGATTGACCGACCCCACCGTAAAGGGCGGCGGGTTTTCCACCGGCACCAGAAGAAAAGCCGCGACCGAGGGCAAGGCGATGGTCACGCCAAAGCCCGCGGCAGTGGCCACGGCGGCATGGATCGGCTTGTTAAAGAGGGTCATTAGCGGCACCCCGAAACTGCCCCCACCGATCCCCATGAGGACGGAAAGGAAGCCGATGCCGCCCCCGGTTGCCGCGCGGGCGATGCCCTTTGGCATCTCCGCCCCCAGCCGCCAGTGATCGCGCCCGAAAGCCATGTAAAGCCCCACGCAAACGCCCAGCACCCCGAAAATCGCCTGAAGCGTGGCCGAGCGGAGGTTGGAGGCGATCAGCACCCCCACCACCGCCCCCACCCCGATGAAGGGGGCCCATGACCTGAGCACCGCCCAATCCACCGCACCGCGCCGATGATGCGCCAGCACTGAGCGGACGGAGGTTACAAGGATCGTGGCGAGCGATGTGGCAAGACAGACCTGCATCAGCTTTGGCCCGGCATAGCCGAGCACCGTAAAGGCATAGAAAAACGCTGGCACCAGCACGATGCCGCCCCCCACGCCCAATAGACCGGCAAGGATACCCGCCAGCCCGCCGATCAGCGCCAAAAGGGCAATCATCTGAAAAAGAACGGGAATCTCGGCCATCTTTCGCCTTGCCTGTACTGTTGCCTTTGGCCTCGGGATAGACCCATCGGCGCGGCCCGTCCAGCCCCGCAGGCCAAGGGCGGCTTAGACAGTGGCGGTCACACCTTCCAGAGCGCGGTCGATTACCTCCAGCCCCGCACCCTCTCGGCTCGCCCCTTCAGAGAGCATCCGCCGCCAGTGCCGCGCGCCCGCACGCCCCGTGAAGAGCCCCAGCATATGCCGGGTGATCTGATGCAAGCGCCCGCCGCCTGCAAGGTGGCGCGCGATATAGGGGCGCATCCCTGCCACCACCGCCAAAGGATCAGGCGCATGATCTTCGCCCCAGAGCGCATCCGCCCCGATCAAGATCGAGGCAGGGTCGTGATAGGCGGCTCGGCCCACCATCACCCCATCCATCCCCGCCTCCAGATGGCTGCGCACCCCGGCCAGTGTGGTCACCCCACCGTTGAGGCACAGAGACAGATGCGGGAAATCGCGCTTCATCTGATGGACCAAGGGGTAATCCAGCGGCGGGATCTCGCGGTTCTCCTTGGGCGAGAGCCCCTGTAGCCATGCTTTGCGGGCGTGTATGATGAAATGGCGCACGCCGGCGCGGCTGACGCGGTCCAGGAAATCGGGCAACACCGCCTCGGGCTGCTGTTCATCCACCCCGATCCGGCATTTCACCGTCACCGGCACCGGGCTCTCCGCGATCATGGCCGAGACGCAATCGGCCACCAGTTGCGGGCGTTCCATCAGAACCGCTCCGAAACAGCCCGATTGCACCCGATCAGAGGGGCAGCCGACATTCAGGTTGATCTCGTCATACCCCCATTCCCGCGCAATCCGGACGGCCGCGGCCAATTCCCGCGGATCGGACCCGCCCAGTTGCAGGGCAATGGGATGTTCCTGCGGCGAAAAATCCAAGAGCCGCGGTTTTGGCCCATGGATCACGGCAGGGGCGGTGACCATTTCCGTGTACAGCATCGCACGGCGCGACATCAGACGATGGAAGAACCGGCAGTGACGATCCGTCCAGTCCATCATGGGTGCTACAGACAAGCGAGCGGCGTCGCGCACCACGGAATCTGTTGATTTTCCTGTCACTTCCTGACCGGCCATCATCTCTGCTCACCCGCGCTTTTGCATGGTTTTGCCCCGTTTCCGGGTCAATTTGCCAAATTTTGGCAAATCGGTCGCTCCGTTTGGTCCTTGACTGGCATTGACCCATCCGGTTCGTCCCGCATCAAACCCGCCCGCAGTTTTCGTGCAGACGATCTCAGCTCCTCCGAACCAGCGTTTGGAAGAGGAAACTGTTGATTTCCGGTCTGGGCCTAGACCTCAGCATCTCTAACAAAGCGCTAATCTCCGTTGCAGTCGCAGATCGCCTGCTGCGAATGCCCAGATCGCGCGCGCGAAACCTGCCCTCAAGGCGCGCGCAGGGCGAAAAGCTTGCGGCCATCCAAAAGGTTATTGCGCTCCTCATCCAATTGGGATCCAATCAAAAAACACGTCTGTGTGACATCTGCTCGGAGCTAGACATGCGTTTTTCGCGTCTTGTCATCGGAGTGCTAGTAATCATTGTTTCAATCTGGGTGATCGCTGCGGAACAAATGGCAGGGGCAAGCGCCAATGCCGTCGTCAACGCCCAAGTCGTCCCCATCCGCACCCCCATTGCCGGGCGCGTCAGTGATGCCAGCCGTGTTCTCGGCTCGGCCTTGTCCGCGGGGGATGCCTTGGCAACCGTGCTGGATCCGGCCCCAGATGCCGTCCGCCTTGATGACCTCACGCTTCAGCGCGACCTGGTCCTTTCACGATTGCAGGAGTTGCAGGCCAAAAAGACCGCGCAGGAACAAGAGCTTGCACTGCTTGACCAAAGATTGGCACGTTATCAAGACCTGTCAGTGCAGGAATTGACCGCCCGTCTTGCCGAAGCGACGGAGCGTTTGCGGCTTCGGGCGGAAGGCGAAACAGCCGCGGACCCGATCGAACTTAGCTTTGCCCGGGAAACTGCTGCCAGTTTACAGATCATTCTAGCCGGGGCGAATGAAGGTGTCTTTATCCAAGGCGGGTTCAACGACGCCCCCCATGCCGAGCAACGCGCTTCCGAGATAAGGGCCGCCCTTCTTTCCCTTGAACAAGAGATCCTGACCGCCCAATCCGACCACGCCGCTCTGAACCGCCGGATCGATCTTGAACGCATCCGCCTTGGGCGGGCCAGCTCGGCCTCTGTCTCTGCCCCGGTCAGTGGCCTGCTGTGGGAAAGCTTCGTGGCAAACGGTTCTCACGTGGAACGCGGCGATGTCCTGATGCGGATGGTAGATTGCGGCAATGTCTTTGTCACACTTTCGGTCACGCAAAGTGTTTTCAACACGCTCACCCCTGGCACCGCGGCCAGCTTCCGCTTTGACGACAGCGGCGAAGTCTTTTCCGGCATCGTATCGCGTCTTGGCGGCACCTCTGCCGCTGGCTTTTACGGCACGCTTGCCATTGCACCCAGCCAGAAACATCTGGAACGCGCCGATGTGCTTTTGACATTGCCTGAACTGGCCAATCACCCTGAACTCCGCTGTGCGATTGGCCGCACCGGGCGCGCCTTTTTCGAGGTCCGGCCGCTGGACTGGCTGCGCAGCTACTTCCAGTAGGGGCAAGCCATGCCGCTGCTCAGCGACCTGCAATCTGCGCTTGTCCTTCTGGCTTTGGTCTGGGGGATTGGCGTGCTGGTCCGCGATCAGGCGAATGTCGCAAACACCCTGCACCGCACAGTCATCTTCGCCATCTGCGCCCTACTGGCGCTGCGCTACATGATTTGGCGCGTCACGGAAACCGTACCCAGCCTCGCTTGGACCGTTGATAGCTTGGCAAGCTGGTCATTCCTCGTGATCGAGGCTTTCGCCATGCTTGGCTCCCTCAGTTCTTACCTGATGCTCTCGCGCACCAAGAACCGATCAGAAGAGGTCGAACGCCATTGGAAATGGTGGGAAAAACACGAATATGGCCCACCCAAGAACCAACAGGTGGCCATTCTGATCGCCACCTACAACGAAGATTTGGGCGTTTTGGAACGCACGATCGTTGGCGCGCAATCGCTCCGCCATCCTCACAAGACGATCTATGTCCTTGATGATGGCAAACGCGATTGGCTGCGCGATTACTGCGCGCAGATCGGCGTTGAATATGTCAGGCGCCCAGACAACAAAGGCGCAAAGGCGGGCAACATCAATCACGCCTTGACCCTTCTGGCACAAAAGACAATTCCGCCAGATTTTGTTGCCGTACTTGATGCAGATTTCGTTCCACATCAGGGCTTTATCCAGCGCAGCCTGTCGCTCTTTCATGATCCACAAGTTGGTCTGGTCCAAACACCCCAGCACTTTTTCAACGCAGACCCAATCCAGCACAACCTGGGCCTCAGCCGCTCTTACCCGGATGAACAAAGGTTCTTCTTCGACCATGTCCAACCGTCGCGCGATGCCTGGGGCATCGCCTTTTGTTGTGGAACATCTTCGGTCATTCGGTTCAAGGCGCTGACCGAAATCGGCGGATTTGCGACCGATAGTGTGACCGAAGATTTCCTCCTCACACTCGTTTTGCAAAGCCACGGCTGGAAAACGGTCTACCTGAACGAAGCCCTGACCGAAGGTTTGGCCCCCGAGGGCCTGCAAGAATACATCACCCAGCGGGCGCGCTGGTGCCTTGGCCTGATGCAAATCGCGCGCAGCGACTACGGTCCCCTTGGCAAAAGCAACTTGCGTCTGCGCGACCGTTGGAGCGTGGCCGACAGCGTCATCTTCTGGCTCTTCACCTTCTCTTTCCGCGTTGCCGCGATCTTTTTCCCGCTGCTCTATTGGTTTTTCAACATTATCGTCATCGACGCCTCGCTGATCGAGGTGCTGCGCTTCTTCGGCCCCTATTATCTTTGGTCGATGATGGCCATCGCCTTGGCCTCCCGGGGCGGAATCGTCCCGATTCTCAACGATGTGACGCAGCTTTTGGGGGCAATTCCCATCACCGCCTCCGCCGTTCTTGGGTTGCTTCATCCTCATGGCCACGGCTTCAAGGTGACGGCAAAGGGCGGTGATCGCAGCAAGGTGGTCATTCAGTGGGCCTTGATGCGCCCCTTTCTGATCGGCTTGGTGCTTACACTCGCCGGGCTTCTGATCGGGGTGATCTCTGACCGCTTTGCCTTTTATGATGCGGGCGATGGCAAGATCGTCATTTTGTTCTGGACGATCTACAACCTGATCGTGCTGTCGATCACCGTTCTGGCCTGCGTCGAACTTCCCCGCCGCGAAAGGCATGTCGCAGATGTGCCGGAACGCGCGCGCTTTCAGTCAGATCATTGGTCTGGCGACGTTTGGCTCGCCAGCCTGACCCGCGACACGGCCCGCATCCGCGGGCATGACCTGCCCACGGGCCTTAGCGGTGTGCTTCATATTCGCGGTGTTGGCGATGTGCCGGCGCTTGTGCTGTCCTCCGCAGCGAATGGAGTCCGGCTGGAACTGATCCCAAGTGAAGAACAGTTCCGCCTCATGATGGTGCGCTTTTATACCGAGGGCGATGCCCCAGGCATCGCCACCGTCAAGGCCTCCGCCCTCATCCGCGATTTGTCGCGCCGTCTTTCCTTTAATTCCGGGCGTCGCTAGCCGGACGCCCTTCCCGCGACTCCAGTTGCGCCACGCGGTCCTCAGCGGCCAGCATGCGTCCCTGCATCCGTGCAATGGCCGAAGACAGAATGGAAAGTTCGGTCGTGCGATGGTTTTCAATCGGCAGAACCTCGGCGCCCCCCGCAATCTCATGCGCGTTCACGGCAATGCGGTGCAAAGGCACAAGGAAAATCCGGATAAAACCCAATGACATCGCCAAAAGCGCAAAGGCCACCGCGCCCAGAATCTCTGACAGGGCGATCTGAAGCTCCCGCGTTTGTTCCATGAACTGATCCGTGGGGGTCAGGACCACCATCCGCCACCCGATGGACGGCAACAGGGACTCAGGCAAGTGCGGGATCGAAATGGTGTAGCTGCGCCCCAATTGCTCCCAGACCTCGATCTGCGTCGTTCTCTGCCCCGCCAATGCATTTTGCACCGAAACACGGCCGATATCCTGTTCAGAAATCGCAAAACTGCTCAGCGCGGGCGCACCACTGCCGTCAAGCACCACCACATCGACATCCAGACTATCCGCAATCTCGCGCACCTTGCTTTCAAGCCAATCAGGCCGGAAGTGGAACGTCAAAAAGCCAGCTGTGAAATTTCCCACAGATTGCAGGGGAAGCGTCATGATCAGACGCCTTTCGCCCTCGCCCACCTCTGCATAGCCGATGGTTGCCCCATGTGCGGCACGCAAAAACCAGTCTTCCGCGCCGACATTTTCGCCCTCGCGCTGCTGGCGCGACGCAAGCACAACATCGCCTTGCACAGTCACAAAGGCAGCCCAAACGAGGTGTTCCCCATCCGCAACTTCGCGCGTCAGGAACGACCGAAACGTCGCGCCATCTGTAAAAGGAAGCGCCGTCGCCAGCGCCTCCATATCCATCCAATGATCGTCAAAGTGGTTGACGATATCGAGCCCAATATGCTCGCCGCGCACCTCAACAACAGACCGCGTCAGGCTATCCTGCAGGTTCTGCACCCGCTGGCTGATAAAGAATACCGTAACCCCGAAAAAGACCAACGCACCCAGAACCATAAAACCCAAAAAGGCCTTGTCGAGGCCAAGGTTTGTGAACGTCATCTTACGCATGTGAGTTCCGAAACTTGGCACGTTGGACTATTCCTTACGTCAGGCAGAGGAGGACAGTCTACTCAAACGGCTAGGGTGGCGGAAAATAGATGGGCCAGATGTCTGCAGGGGTAGCTAGACGCTTTGGCAGAGTGATCCGTATGTGCTCACTGCCGCCTAAGTTCCTGCACATGCGTTTTGCATTGATGGGTTGATGGATCGACGTGTATTCCTTTCCGGGCTTGCAGCCCTTCTGACCGCTCCTCAGGTATCTGTGGCCGCGCAAGGGAAATGGCTACGCAACATGCATGATCCGGCCTGGATTTCCTGGAAATCGGCGTTCCTTGCCGCCGATGGCCGTGTGATCGACCATCTGCAACAGGCGGCAAGCCACTCCGAAGGCCAAGGCTACGGCCTTTTGCTGGCGGTGCATCACGGGGACCTCGCAGCGTTTCGCGACATTCGCCGCTGGACTTCGGCCAATCTGTTCAAACGCGATGACGCGCTGATGAATTGGAAGCTTCATGAAACGGCGGATCGTCCCGATCCAATGAATGCCACCGATGGTGATGTGTTCTATGCTTGGGCGCTTGCCTTGGGGGCTGATCGGTTCAACCTTCCCGATGCCCGGCAGCAAGCGATCACGATTGCACGCGCCATCTCTGACAAATGCATCAAGTGCGACCCGCGCGATCCCAAACGTCTGGTGCTCATGCCTGCCGCAGAAGGCTTTCAACGCGGCACAAAGGCGATCCTGAACCCGTCCTACATCATGCCCAGAGCGTTGCATGACCTCGCAACCCTCGCGCGGGATGATCGGCTGGCCCAAGCCGCCGTAGATGGCCTGCGCCTGCTCGACGATCTTGCAAAACAGGCGCTCGTGCCAAACTGGGCCGAGGTGGATGCAGCAGGGATCCGTCCCTCGTCCGAACATGACCATGTCTTTGGCTATGATGCCCTACGCGTCGCCTTGTATTTGATCTGGTCAGGCAAGCGAAAGCATCTTGCCGTTCAACGCGCCAAAGACCTTTACGATGCGGAAATGAACGCCGAAACTCCGGTCGTCACCGCGCTGATAACCCAGACCGTTCAAGACACAAGCTCTTATGCTGGCTTTGCCGCCCTGCGCGATCTGGTGCAAGGCAAACAGCAGCCTGCGGATCACCTGAACACCGACCAAGGGTATTATCCGGCCACGCTGGAAATGCTCTGCCGTGTCGCGGCCCGGGAAAGCGGCCCAGCTCTGCACGCTTAGGCACTGCGCTCCGCTGCGGTGACACGTTCCAGCCAGCAATTCCAGCCAGCAAAGCCCGCAAAGACGCAGCGTTACGGAACAGGGCAATCTGACCGATCAAAACGCCGACCGCGGTTCCCCATTAAGGCTTTGGCAATCCACGAAGGCCCTTAAAATACCCCTTTCGCTCCTCCTAGAGCAGATTTCAACAGCACGGCACCCCCGTCCCGTTCATCCCGGCCATAAATTCTCAGCTCATCCAAGCGCCCTCCCCGAACCAGACAAGACCCCCCCCG
>JALOTC010000136.1 GCA_025458085.1 Cypionkella sp.
GCAATTACCGAAAGCGCGCGGGTTCCGTCGTGGCTGACCCCGTCGATATACCACCAGGCGTAGCCGTCGGGGCCGACCTCGACGCGGAAGTCAGGTCCTGCCTGATCGCCTCGGCCGCGTGCATCCCGGACAGGGCTGCCATCGGCACCCCGGCCCCCGGATGCGCCCCCCCGCCCGCGAGATAGAGCCCCGGCAGCGCCGTCCGCGCCGTAGGGCGCTGAAAGGTGGCCAGCGCCCCCTCCGGACTGCGCCCGTAGATCGCCCCCTCTGATGCCGGAAAGCGCCGCGCCAGCATGGCCGGGGTGGTCAGGCTGCTGGCTTGCGGATCGGGGCTGAAGGTCAGGCCGAAGCGTCTGAGCCGCTGAAAGGTGCGTGTCCGGCATCGGGCTTCCTCGTCAGGATGGGGGTGATCGCCCGCGGGCGCGTTCACGATAATTTCGAACCGTTCCAGCGCATCGGGGGAGGGCAGGGTGGCCCGATCCTCGGCGCAGATGTAAAGCGTTGGTTTTTCTGGCATTTCCCCGCGACCGATGGGGCCGAATTCGGCAGCCGGGTCTTCGGTGAAAAAGACATTGTGGTGGATCAGATCGGCGCCATGTGGCCGCGCGGCAAAGGCCCAGACCCAGGCCGAAAGGCTGCGGGGCTGGGTCGCGCGGGCGGGCAGGGCGCGGGCGGCGGCCTCGCCCAAAAGGCCCGATGTCAGCGCGGCAGGGTCACCGTTAAAGACGCAAATATGCGCGGGCAGGGTGCCGCCTTCGACCTCCACCCCCGTGACGCGGCCCCCTTGGGTGATAATGCGCCGCGCGCGGGTGGCATAGCGAAAGCGCACGCCCATCCCTTCGGCCACTTGGGCAAGGGCGGCGGCAAGGCTGTGCATCCCCCCCGCCACGGCCCAGACCCCCGCGCCCTCGGCCCGCCAGATCAGCGACAGGACAGCCGGGGAATGACCGGGCCGCCCGCCCACATAGGTCGCATAACGGGCGAAAAGCTGCACCAGACGCGGGTCGCGGAAATACTGGCGCAACAGGCGGTTCAGGCTGAGGCCGGGAAGAAGCGCGGGCCAAAGCGCGGGGCGCGCAAGGCTCGCCTTGGCAATGGCCGCCAGATCGGGCCGCGCGGCCTGCATCACCGGGGCGTCAAAGGTTTGGAAAAGCCCCTCGGCCAGCCGGTCAAAGCGGGCGAAGGCTTCTGCCTCGCGCGGGCCAGCGAAGGCGCGGATCGCCTCGATATTCGCCTCGCGTTCGGGGAACAGGTCGAGCGTGGGGCTTTCGGGCCACCAGTGGCGGGCCAGCACCGGCTGCGGGATCAGTGTCACGTGATCCTCTAGCCGCGCGCCGCCAAGGGCGAAAAGCGCATCGAACACATGGCGCAGCGTCAGCACCGTTGGTCCGCAATCGACAGGCCCCGCGGCAGAGGGGATCGCACGCGCCTTGCCGCCCGGAGCCTCTGCCGCCTCCACCACCGTGACCGACAGGCCCATGGCGGCAAGGCGGATCGCGGCGGCAAGCCCGCCCATGCCCGCGCCGACGACCACCGCCTTTTCCGGCGCGGAGCTTGGGGCAGGACGGGGCAGGGGCCGGGGCTGTTCCATGGCTGATATTCTGGCGCACCCTTTCCTTATGTCCAGCAAGAATTACGTCTGAATGTAAGTTTTGATTTACACTTTGCCCGGCCAGTGACACTCTGGCCCAAGGCACGCAACGAGAGAGGGGCGTCACATGGCTTTGGACGGGGGATTGGACAACCGGATCGAGGCGGCCATGGTCGCTGCGCTGAACCTCGCGCAGGCGGGGGCGGCCCCACCACGGCTTGGCGCGGCGCTGCCCTATGCCGTCTTTCCCGGCGGCGCGCGGATCAGGCCCACGATCCTGACCTCGGTCGCCATGGCCTGCGGCGATGACAGGCCGGGGCTGACCGATGCGGCGGCCGCAGCGCTGGAATTGATCCATTGTGCCAGCCTTGTGCATGATGACCTGCCCGCCTTTGACAATGCCGATATCCGGCGCGGCAAGGCCACGGTGCATCGCGCCTTTGGTGAGTCCTTGGCCGTTCTGACAGGCGACAGCCTGATCGTTCTGGCCTTCGAGGTTCTGTCGCGCGCGGGGGCCGAGGCGCCGGACCGGGCCTTGAGGCTCGTGGGACAACTGGCGCTGCGCACCGGCATGCCCTTTGGCATCTGCGCGGGCCAAGGCTGGGAAAGCGAATCGCAGGTGAACCTTGCCGCCTATCACCGGGCCAAGACCGGCGCCTTGTTCATGGCCGCGACCCAGATGGGGGCCACGGCGGCGGGCCAAGACCCGGAGCCTTGGGAAGAACTGGGCGCGCGGATTGGCGAGGCGTTTCAGGTGGCCGATGACTTGAAAGATGCGCTTCTGTCGCCCGAAGAAATGGGCAAGCCTGCCGGTCAGGATGCCACCCATGCCCGCCCCTCGGCCGTGGCCGAATTGGGGGTGGAGGGCGCGGTCAAGCATCTGAAAGCGATTCTGGGGGGCGCGATTGCCTCGATCCCCTCTTGCCCCGGCGAGGCGATGCTGGCGCGGATGGTCACGGCCTATGCCGAACGCATGACGCCCGCCCGCCTGACGGCGCGGGGGTAATCCCATGACCGACCTGCCGCTTGGCGCGACACAGCCCGCGCGGCGCAAGGGGCCGGGGCTTCTGACCCGGCTCGCCCTGTCGCCACGCTTTCACGCGCTGGCGCAGCGGGTGCCGGGCCTGCGTCACAAGGCGCGGGCCGAGGGGCAGGCGCTTTTCGATGTGGTGCAGGGCTTTGTCGCTTCTCAGGCGCTTTATGCGCTGGTGGAATTGCGCGTCCTGCACCGTCTGGCCGAAGGGGCGCTGCCCTTGCCTGCCTTGGCCCATGGGGCCGCGATGCCCGAGCCGCGCGCGCAGGTGCTGCTTCAGGCAGGCGCCGCCCTTGGGCTGGTCAAGGAACGGCGCGGCCAATGGCATCTGACCCCACGCGGCGGGGCCTTTCTGGCCGTGCCGGGGCTAGAGGCGATGGTGCGCCACCATGATGTGCTCTACCGCGACCTGACCGATCCGGTGGCCTTTTTCCGCGGCCAGACCCAGCCCGAACTGGCCGGTTTCTGGCCCTATGTCTTTGGTGCGGGCGCGGCAGAGGATCCCGGCCTTGCTGACCGGTACAGCCAGCTTATGGCCGACAGTCAGGGCCTTGTGGCCGCCGATACCTTGCGCTTGGTCGATCTGCGGGGCGTGACCCATCTGATGGATGTGGGGGGCGGAACCGGGGCTTTCCTCGCTGCCGCGCTGACCGCGCAGCCGACGCTCCACGCCACGCTCTTTGACCTGCCCGCCGTGGTGCCGGGGGCGACCGCGCGGCTGGCCCCCTTTGGCCCGCGCGTGCGAATCGCGCCGGGCAGTTTCCGCGACGATCCGCTGCCCGAGGGGGCCGATGCGATCAGCCTCGTGCGGGTGCTTTACGACCATGCCGATGCCACCGTGGCCGCGCTTTTGGCCAAGATCCATGCCCGTCTGCCCGCAGGCGGGCGGATCGTGATTTCCGAACCCATGTCGGGCGGCGCGAAACCTGACCCCGCAACGGATGTCTATTTCGCGGTCTACACCCTCGCCATGCAGACAGGACGCACCCGTTCTGCCTCTGAAATCAGCCGCCTGCTGGCGGAAGCGGGCTTTTCCGGCATCCGCGACCATGGCGCGCCGCGCCCTTTCGTGACCCGCGCGATCAGCGCCACAAGGGATTGAGTGCCACAGGTTCAAGATCGGGCACAAAAAAGTGTCCATTTAGTTTGACAGTTAAGATTGTAAGTCTAAACTTACACTCATGAGAAAAGACCCCCGCGCCACCGACTCTCCAAGGTCGGCGTATCGGGGGAAGGGGAGAAGTGCCGTGGAAACAACTGCTGTCATCCTGTCTGGCCCGCGTGAGCTGAGCCTCGGGACGCCTGCGCTCAAAGCGCCGGGGGCAGGGGATCTGGTGGTCCGTGTCTCTCATTCCGGCATTTCCACCGGCACGGAAAAGCTCTTTTACACCGGCACGATGCCGCCCTTTCCGGGCATGGGCTATCCGCTGGTGCCGGGATACGAATCCTTTGGCGAAGTGGTGGAGGCTGGCCCCGAGTCCGGCTTTCGCGTGGGCGAACATGTTTTTGTCCCCGGTGCCAATTGCTATGCGGGCGACGTGCGTGGCCTCTTCGGTGGGGCGGCGCGGCATTTGGTGACGCCTGCCTCCCGTGTGGCGCGGCTCGATGGCGGCATGGGGGCCGAAGGGGCGCTTCTGGCGCTGGCTGCGACCGCCCGCCATGCCTTGGCCGGGTTCAACACGGCCCTGCCCGATCTGATCGTGGGGCATGGCACTTTGGGCCGCTTGCTCGCCCGTCTGACGGTTGCTGCCGGTGCGCCTGCCCCCACCGTGTGGGAGGTGAACCCCGCCCGCCGCGATGGGGCCGAAGGGTACGCCTGCATCGATCCGGCCGATGACCCGCGCCGCGATTACAAGGCGATCTATGACGCCTCTGGCGCCAAGGGTCTGCTGGACCAACTCGTCATGCGCCTTGCCAAAGGGGGCGAGGTGGTGCTGGCGGGCTTTTACACCGAGCCTGTGTCCTTTGCCTTTCCGCCTGCCTTCATGAAGGAGGCACGCATCCGCATTGCCAGCGAATGGAATGCCGATGACCTGACCGCCACCCGGGCCCTGATCGAAAGCGGCGCCTTGTCGCTTGCGGGGCTTATCACCCACACCCATCCGGCAAGCGCCGCGTCCGAGGCCTATCGCACGGCCTTTGAAGACGCCGCCTGCCTGAAGATGATCCTCGATTGGAGCGGCCAAGCATGACACTCGACATTCCGAACCTGAAGGATTTCGACGCCCGCCTGCGCGACGAGGCGCATGAGGAACCAACGCTCGAAATCCCGCAGGATCCGCCATCGAAGAAGACCCAGATCATCGCGATCTATGGCAAGGGCGGCATCGGCAAAAGCTTCACGCTGGCGAACCTCAGCCACATGATGGCCGAAATGGGCAAGCGCGTGCTGCTCATCGGCTGCGACCCGAAATCGGATACCACGAGCCTTCTGTTCGGTGGCAAGGCTTGCCCCACGATCATCGAGACCTCTACCCGCAAGAAACTCGCGGGCGAAGAGGTCCAGATCGGCGATGTCTGCTTCAAGCGCGGCGGTGTCTTCGCGATGGAGCTGGGCGGGCCGGAAGTGGGCCGCGGCTGCGGCGGACGCGGCATCATCCACGGCTTTGAACTGCTGGAAAAGCTGGGCTTCCACGATTGGGACTTTGACTATGTCCTGCTCGACTTCTTGGGCGATGTGGTCTGTGGCGGCTTTGGCCTGCCGATTGCCCGCGACATGGCGCAAAAGGTGATCGTCGTCGGCTCGAACGATCTGCAATCGCTTTATGTGGCGAACAATGTCTGCAACGCGGTGGAATATTTCCGCAAACTCGGCGGCAATGTGGGCGTTGCGGGCATGGTCATCAACAAGGATGACGGCACGGGCGAGGCTGCGGCCTTCGCGCGTGAGGTGAATATCCCGATCCTCGCCTCTATCCCCGCCGATGATGACCTGCGCAAGAAATCGGCCAATTACCAGATCGTCGGCAGCCATGCGACGCAATGGGGTGCCCTGTTCGAAGAACTCGCCGGCAATGTGGCAGATGCCCCGCCGCTGCGGCCCCGGCCGCTCTCGCAAGATGAACTGCTCGCGCTGTTCAGTGCGGAAACCACGGGCAAGGATTTCGTGCTCGACCCTGCGACCGATGCCGATATGCGCGGCAAATTCGCGGGCGTGAAGGTCAGCCTTGAAGTGGTCTACGACAATGTGTGACCTCGACGCCCTCGCCCGGATCGAGGCCGCGTTGCGCGCTTTGCAGCGCAAGGCAGGCCGCCCATGACCGAGACCCGTTATGACAGCGCCCATACGGCGCAAGTTGCTGGACCGCTACGCCGCCGATTACCCCCAAGGCCCGCATGACAAGCCGCAATCGATGTGCCCCGCCTTCGGCTCGCTCCGCGTGGGTCTGCGGATGCGCCGCGTGGCGACCGTGCTTTCCGGCTCTGCCTGTTGCGTCTATGGCCTGACATTTGTCAGCCATTTCTACGGCGCGCGCCGGTCGGTGGGCTATGTGCCCTTCAATTCCGAAACGCTGGTCACCGGCAAGCTGTTCGAAGACATCCGCGACGCGGTCCATGAAATGGCCGATCCCGACCGTTACGATGCGATCGTGGTGACAAACCTTTGCGTGCCGACTGCCTCTGGCGTGCCGCTGCGGCTTTTGCCGAATGAAATCAACGGCGTCCGCATCGTGGGCATCGATGTGCCTGGCTTTGGCGTGCCAACCCATGCCGAGGCAAAGGACGTTCTTTCCGGCGCAATGCTGAACTATGCGCGCCAAGAGGTGATGGCAGGCCCGGTTGCCGCCCCCGCCACAGGCCGCTCAGACCGCCCGACTGTGACGCTTCTGGGCGAGATGTTCCCAGCAGACCCGATGATGATCGGCGCGATGCTGGCCCCGCTTGGCCTTGCCGCTGGCCCCGTGGTGCCCTGCCGCGAATGGCGCGAACTCTATGCGGCGCTCGACAGCAAGGTGGTCGCCGCGATCCACCCCTTCTACACCGCGGCGATCCGCGAATTTCAGGCGGCGGGGCGCAAGATCGTGGGCTCTGCCCCCGTGGGCCATGACGGCACGATGGCCTGGCTTGCCGCGATTGGCGAGGCCTATGGCGTCAACCCCGCCCAGGTCGCCGCCGCGCAAAACGCCTTTGGCCCCGCGATCCGCGCAGCCTTGGCCGCCAACCCGATCAAGGGCCGCATCACGCTGTCGGGCTATGAAGGTTCCGAACTTCTCGTCGCGCGTCTTTTGGTCGAAAGCGGGGCTGATGTCGCCTATGTCGGCACCGCCTGCGCCCGCAGCGAATGGAGCGAGCCAGACCGCGCTTGGCTCGAGTCCAAGGGCGTCGCTGTCAAATTCCGCGCAAGCCTCGAAGATGACTGCGCCGCGATGGAGGCCTTCCACCCCGACCTCGCCATCGGCACCACGCCGGTGGTGCAAAAGGCCAAGGAACTGGCGATCCCCGCGCTTTACTTCACCAACCTCATCTCTGCCCGCCCCCTCATGGGCCCAGCAGGGGCGGGCAGCTTGGCCCAGGTCATCAATGCCGCGATGGCTGGCAAAGCCCGGATGGAGGGCATGCGCGCCTTCTTCGAAGGTGTGGGTCATGGCGATACCGCGGGCATCTGGGAAGGCAATCCCAACCTGCGCCCCGATTTCCGCGCCGCCCACCAAAAGAAACTCGACAAACTCGCCCGCGCGGCCAAGGCGGAGGAGATGATATGATCCTATCTCCTTCATCTTGGTCCAAATACTCCACGGGGGTGCGGGGGTGTGAAACCCCCGCTGCCCGCCCCGTTGCGGGGGGCCAGCCATGCTGATTCAAGATCATGACCGCGCCGGTGGCTATTGGGGGGCGATCTATGCCTTCTGCGCCGTCAAGGGCCTGCAAGTGGTGATCGACGGCCCGGTGGGCTGCGAAAACCTGCCCGTGACCTCGGTCCTGCACTACACCGACGCGCTGCCGCCCCATGAACTGCCCATCGTCGTCACCGGCCTTGGCGAAGAGGAACTGGGCCGCGACGGGACCGAAGGCGCGATGAAACGCGCGTGGAAAACGCTTGATCCCGCGCTGCCTGCGGTGGTCGTCACCGGCTCCATCGCCGAAATGATCGGCGGCGGCGTGACCCCGATGGGCACGAATATCCAACGCTTCCTGCCCCGCACGATTGATGAAGATCAATGGCAATGCGCTGACCGCGCGATGACATGGATCTTCACCGAATTCGGCCAGACCAAGGGCCGCATGCCGGTCGAGAAAAAGCGCGAACCGGGCGACAAGCCGCGCGTGAATATCCTTGGCCCCATGTATGGCGTCTTTAACATGGCGTCCGACCTGCACGAAATCCGCCGTCTGGTGGAAGGCATCGGGGCAGAGGTCAATATGGTCATGCCGCTCGGCGCCCATCTGGCCGAAATGCGCAACCTCGTGAATGCTGATGTCAACATCTGCATGTATCGCGAATTTGGCCGCGGCCTCGCCGAGGTTCTGGGCAAGCCTTACCTGCAAGCGCCGATTGGCCTTGAATCGACCACGCTACGCGAGAAGCATTCGACGCTCAAGCCGCTCTGGGACCTCTGGCGTTCGGTCACGCAGGATTTCTTTGCTACCGCGAATTTCGGGATCGTCGCCAACGAAACCTATGCCCGCGGCATCCGGCATTACCTTGAATCCGACCTTGGCCTGCCGTGTGCCTTTGCGGTGGCCCGCGTGGCCGGGGCCAAGACGAACAACGAAGCCGTGCGCGCGATGATCCGCCAGCACCGTCCGCTGATCGTCATGGGGTCGATCAACGAGAAGATGTATATGGCCGAAATGAAGGGGGGCCACGGACCTGCCCCCACCTTCATCGCGGCAAGCTTTCCCGGCGCCGCGATCCGCCGCCATACCGGCACGCCCTTCATGGGCTATGCGGGCGCGGTCTGGGTGCTGCAAGAGGTTTGCAACGGCCTGTTCGAGGCCTTGTTCCACATCCTGCCCTTGGGGTCAGAGATGGACAGCGCCGCCGCCACCCCCACGACGCTGCGCCGCGACATGCCTTGGGACATGGATGCGCAATCGGCGCTGGACCGGATCGTTTCCGAACATCCGGTTCTGACACGGATTTCCGCGGCGAAAAGCCTGCGGGATGCGGCGGAGAAAGCCGCGCTCGACCATGGGGCCGAGCGTGTGGTGCTGGAATTCGTCGAAGCGCTGCGCGGGGATAATCCGGCAGCGGCACTACCGATAACAAAGGGAGGGACGGAATGAGTGACCATACCGCCGGCAGCCATGACCATCATGGCACGCGCACGCCGAAAGCCGAATATTACGTCTACTTCGCCCTGATCTTCCTTGTGGCAATCCCGCTTGCCACGCTGGCCTGGACTTGGTCGGTGGCCCGCCATGCGCGGCTTCCCGTCCACGGCCCGCTGGCCCGCGC
Source organism: Cypionkella sp. (assembly GCA_025458085.1). Lineage (GTDB taxonomy): Bacteria > Pseudomonadota > Alphaproteobacteria > Rhodobacterales > Rhodobacteraceae > Pseudotabrizicola. The sequence continues at coordinate 9,025 of JALOTC010000136.1, forward strand.
CTGGCGCGAGGCCGAGGCGATCACGCCCGAGATTTTCCGCCCCTGAGGGGACGGTCACACCACACCCCTCTCGATGCGCCCACGAGGGGGGGGCACCTTCGCCAACCGGTTGATCCGGTGGGTGAAAAACTCGGGGAGGCATTCCGCCAAACCGTGAACCCGGCCGCAGGGCATGCGGCGTCAGTCTATCGATCCGGAGGATAGAATGGCTGATAAATCTGACCTGAGCTTCACAGGTCTCACCGACGAGCAGGCGCAAGAACTGCACTCCGTCTATATGAGCGGGCTCTGGCTCTTCGTGGCCATCGCCGTCGTCGCTCACTTGGCGGTTTACATCTGGCGCCCGTGGTTCTGAGGAGGATCAAGACATGTCGAAATTCTACAAAATTTGGCTCATCTTCGATCCGCGTCGCGTCTTCGTGGCACAGGGCGTGTTCCTGTTCCTCCTGGCGGCGATGATCCACCTCGTTCTGCTTTCGAACCCGGCCTACAACTGGTTCGACATTGCCGCTGCCAAGCACGGCTATGTCGCAGCAGCCGAGTAACAAGCAGCAGCGCTTACTGCGGGCGGCGTGGTCCGCCCCGTCGCCCGCAGCATCTGCAACGATCTGAAAGACGGCTTCGCCCGGCGCATTCCGCGCGGGGAAAGGGGCCGCCTGAACAAGCGGAGAGGGAAGCATGGCACTGCTCAGCTTCGAACGCAAATATCGCGTGCCGGGCGGCACGCTCATCGGGTCACGACTTTCTTCTTCGCGGCGCTCGGCACGATCCTGATTTTCTACGGAGCCACCCTCCAGGGCACCTGGAACCCGTGGCTCATTTCCATTCCGGCCCCGCCCGTTGAACTCGGGCTGGGTTTTGCACCGCTTGAAAACGGGGGGCTGTGGCAGATCATCACGATCTGTGCCATCGGTGCCTTCGTCTCTTGGGCGCTGCGCGAGGTCGAGATCTGCCGCAAGCTGGGCATGGGCTACCATGTTCCCTTCGCTTTCGGCGTCGCGATCTTTGCCTATGTGACGCTTGTCGTGATCCGTCCGCTGCTGATGGGGGCATGGGGCTACGGCTTCCCCTATGGCATCTGGACGCACCTCGACTGGGTGTCGAACACAGGCTACCAATACGGCAACTTCCACTATAACCCCGCGCATATGATCGCCGTGACCTTCTTCTTCACGACGGCGCTCGCGCTTGCTCTTCACGGGGCGCTGATCCTGTCGGCGGCCAACCCCGAAAAGGGCAAGGAAATGCGCACCCCCGACCACGAGGATACCTATTTCCGGGACCTGATCGGCTATTCGGTCGGCACCTTGGGCATCCACCGCGTGGGCCTTCTGCTTGCGCTCAACGCAGGCTTCTGGTCGGCGGTCTGTATCGTGATCTCGGGCACCATCTGGTTCGACCAATGGGTCGTCTGGTGGGATTGGTGGCTCCAGCTGCCGTGGTGGGCCGACATTCCGGGAGGCATCAATGGCTGAGTATCAGAACATCTTCACCCAAGTGCAGGTCCGCGCCGAACCCGAAATGGGCATGGTCGAGGGCGTGGAGTTGGACAACCGCACCAAGACCGCAGGCTTTTCCACCCTCATGGGCTGGTTTGGTAACGCCCAGCTTGGCCCGGTCTATCTGGGCACGATGGGGGTCATCTCCATCGCCTCGGGCCTGACATGGTTCATCATGGTGGGCATGTGGTACTGGTATCAGGCGGGCTTTGATCCGGCTGTGTTCCTGCGCGACCTGTTCTGGTTCAGCCTCGAGCCGCCAGCCGAAGAATATGGCCTAGGCTTTGCCCCCTTGAAAGAGGGCGGATGGTGGCTGATCGCCAGCTTCTTCTTCCTTGTCAGCGTCTGTTCGTGGTGGGTCAGAACCTACTTGCGGGCAGCAGCACTTGGCATGGGCAAACACGTGGCATGGGCCTTCGCCTCGGCGATCTGGCTGGTGCTGGTCCTTGGCCTCATTCGCCCGATCTTCATGGGTTCGTGGAGCCATGCGGTCCCCTATGGCATCTTTAGCCATCTGGACTGGACGAACCTCTTCTCGCTCCAATACGGCAACCTGTTCTACAACCCCTTCCACGCGCTTTCGATTGTCTTCCTTTATGGGTCGGCACTGCTCTTCGCGATGCACGGGGCGACCATCCTCGCTGTCTCCCGCTTCGGTGGTGACCGCGAACTGGAACAGATCGCCGACCGTGGCACGGCCTCCGAACGCGCTGCCCTTTTCTGGCGCTGGACGATGGGCTTCAATGCCACGATGGAAGGTATCCACCGTTGGGCTTGGTGGTTTGCGGTTCTGGTCACGCTGACAGGCGGTATCGGGATCCTGCTCACCGGCACGGTTGTGGACAACTGGTATGTCTGGGCTCAGGAACACGGCTACGCGCCGCTGGATTAAGGGGAAAGCCATGTCGGACGATTATTTCAACGAAGGCCGGACGGCGAATATCGCCTTCTGGGGGCTGGGACAGATGCTGAAGGGGGCGGGACTCGCCGCTGCCTTTGTCGTCTCGATCGGTCTGGTGATGTGGGCCATCTACGGTGTCGGGCTGCTTCTGCCCGACGAGCAGCCCTTGGCACCGGCAGGCCACGATCTGGCCTGATACGACCTGCCCGGGGGCGGGTCCGCCCGCCCCTTCGGTTCTCTCATCCGGGCGCTACGCCTGCCCGGATCCTGGGCGCAACCACAGCCCGGTTCCCTTCCTGTTGGCGACAGGGACCTTATGCCGTGTGGCTGGTCCACACGGCATTTTTTTCACCCGCTCACGGAGGACGCAGCCATGAGCCAGACCTTCCCCGCTACCCCAACGCTCGACCGTGTCTCTGGCCCCGCCGATCTCAAGGCGCTGTCGGATGCCGAGTTGAAAACGCTGGCCGATGAACTCCGGCGCGAAACCATCCATGTCGTCAGCCAGACCGGCGGGCATCTTGGCTCCTCCCTCGGCGTCGTCGAACTGACCGTGGGCATCCATGCCGTGTTCAACACGCCGATGGACAAGCTCATCTGGGATGTGGGCCACCAATGCTATCCCCATAAAATCCTCACCGGGCGGCGCGACCGGATGCTGACCCTGCGCCAGGCCCATGGCCTTTCGGGCTTTACCAAACGTGCGGAGTCGGACTTCGACCCCTTTGGTGCCGCGCATAGCTCCACCTCCATCAGCGCAGCCCTTGGCTTCGCCGTGGGCCGCGAACTCGGCGCCCCCGTGGGCGACACCATTGCCGTCATCGGCGATGGCGCGATCACCGCTGGCATGGCCTATGAGGCGATGAACCACGCAGGCCATCTCAAAAGCCGGATGTTCGTGATCCTGAACGATAATGACATGTCCATCGCCCCGCCTGTTGGGGCGCTGCAACGCTATCTGAACGACATCGCCGCCAAAGGGCCACTCGCCACGCTGAAAGCCGTGGCCGAAGGGGTGGAATCCCACCTCCCCGGCCCGATGCGTGAAGGCGCACGCCGCGCGCGCCAGATGGTGACGGGCATGCCGGGCGGCGGCACGCTGTTCGAAGAATTCGGCTTTGAATATATCGGCCCGATTGATGGCCATGACATGGGCCAAGTGCTGGCCACGCTGCGCGCCGCGCGCGCACGCGCCACCGGCCCCGTGCTGATCCATGCCGTCACGGTCAAGGGCAAAGGCTATGCCCCGGCCGAAGGGGCCGATGACAAATACCATGGCGTCGCCAAATTCGATGTGGCGACCGGCCAGCAGGTCAAGGCCAAGTCAAACGCCCCCAGCTATACGGCGGTCTTTGGCGACAGGCTCACGCAAGAGGCCGCGCGCGACCCCCGCATCGTCGCCATCACCGCCGCCATGCCGGGGGGCACGGGTCTTGACATCATGGCCCGCCGCTTCCCGGCCCGCGTCTTTGATGTGGGCATCGCCGAACAGCATGGCGTGACCTTTGCCGCAGGCCTTGCCGCTTCGGGGATGAAACCCTTCTGCGCGATCTATTCCAGCTTCCTGCAACGCGGCTATGACCAGATCGTGCATGATGTGGCGCTGCAAAACCTGCCCGTCCGCTTCTGCATCGACCGCGCAGGGTTGGTGGGCCAAGACGGGGCCACACATGCAGGTGCCTTTGATACGATGTTCCTGTCGAACCTCCCCAACATGACCGTCATGGCCTGCGGGGACGAGGCAGAGCTTTGCGACATGCTCGCCACCATGGTCGCCCATGACTCTGGCCCCATCGCCCTGCGCTATCCGCGCGGTGAAGGCGCAGGCGTCGAGATGCCCGAACGGGGCCGCCCGCTGCCCTTGGGCAAGGGCCGCATCCTGCGCGAAGGGCGTGATTTGGCGCTCCTCTCCTTCGGCGCGCATCTCTCCGAGGTGCTGAAAGCCGCCGAGGCGCTGGAAGAACAGGGGATCAGCGTGACCGTCGCCGATGCCCGCTTTGCCAAACCCTTGGACACCGCGCTGATCGACCGGCTGGTCGACGATCACGCCGCGCTGGTGACGGTGGAACAGGGCAGCACCGGGGGCTTTGGCGCGCTGGTCCTGCATTACCTCGCGGGCAGCGGTCAGTTGGAAAAGGGCCGCGCGATCCGCACCATGGTTCTGCCCGATACCTTCATCGATCAGGCAAGCCCGGCCCAGATGTATGATTGGGCGGGCCTGACCTCGGCGCATATCGCCGAAACCGCGCGCGCCGCCTTGCGCCGCGAAGGCCAGCAGAGTCGCGGTCTGCGCTTGGTCTGAACCGGCCGCGCCACCCCCGCCGCCTGCGCCCCAAACCGGGACGCGGGCCACTCCCCAGCCTCCCGCTCCTTCATCTTGGCCCAAATACTCTCGGGAGGGGGCCGGGGAGGGCAGACAGCCCTCCCCGGGGGTGATCGAACACAGATCGGGGTCAGGCGGGCAGCCCGCCCCTTTGTGTCTCACCGCGTCCCTGGACCTGGGGGCAGCGCATGGGCCGGCGCGACAGGGGCAAAATTCCCCCTGTCACAGGCCGCAGAAGTCCCGGCGCGGGGCTTGTAAATCCGTGCTTGGCATAGGACCATCCGGTACAGGTTCACGTAGAAAAAGGACGGGGCAGGGGAGCATGAGGTCAGGATTTTTGCCACTTCCTGCTGCGGCGCTTGCCATTCTTCTTGCCAGCGGGATCGCAGCCGTCGGAACCCTCGCCCTTTCTCCCGCCATGGCCCTTGCCCAAGAGGTGCAGGCGACCTTCAGCCTTCCGCCTGATCATGCGCAGACCCCCGTGTCCTGGTCTGCGACCCCCACCGATCTGCCCGAAGAGGCGGATGTGCTCTCGGCCATGATCATGCAGCCCGACTCCACCCCCGGCCCATGGACCGTGACACTCGCCCCCGGTGCCTATCAGATCACCGCCTTTTCCGAAGCGGATGTGTTTGAACTGCACGTCACCCTTCCCGCTACACCCGCCGTGCAAAGCTATGAGGTGCCACCCATCGCGCTTGGGGCCGCCGTGGCTTTCCGCTGCGAGGAGGCGCCCTCCTGCGCCTTTGTCGATCCCGAAACCGGGCTTGCCTTCGCACTTCCCCAAGGCTGGGCCTCTGAGGCCCCCTATCGCCTTGACCCCGGCGCGGGTGAACCGGCGTCCGAAGTTTCCGCAGTCTTCTTTGAAGATGTCGAAGGCGAGGATGCGGCCGTCTGGTTCCTCAATCCGCCCGACTGGACCGAGGAAGACTACGGCCCCTGTCGCGAGGTTGCGGCCGGCGCGCTATGCACCTTTGACGAAACGCCTTCTGCGGTTGCGGCCTTTGCCGTGATCGCCCCGGCGCTTTCGGCCCCGCCACAATCCGCCGCCCCGCAACCTGGCCTCACCCCATGACGCACATCTGCGGCAACGCGGCGAAAAAGCGCAAGCGGGCAGGGGCCTGCACCCCTCTGGCCCGTTGCTCCGGCGGGGGTTCTGTGGCAAGACGGAGCAGACACGAACTAGACCGACGAGTTCAGATATGACCGATTTCGCCACCCGCCGCGTGATGATGGTTGATACGCAGGTCCGCCCGTCGGACGTGACGAAGTTCCCGATCATCGATGCGATGCTCTCGATCCCGCGCGAAGTCTATGTGCCCCGCGACCGGCGCGAGGCGGCCTATATGGGCGAAAACCTGCCCCTCGGCCCCGGTCGCGTGATGCTGGAACCCCGGACACTTGCCAAAATGCTCGACGCGCTCGACATCCGCCCCGGCGAGATGGTGCTGGATCTGGGCTGTGGCCTTGGCTATTCGACAGCCGTCATCGCGCGCCTCGCCGATGCGGTCGTGGCGATTGAAGAGGATGAGGCGCTCGCCGCTGATGCGCAGCGCACCCTCTCGACCGAGGCGGTGGACAATGCCGCCGTGATCCGCGCGCCTTTGGCCGAAGGCGCGGCCAAGCACGGCCCCTATGATGTCATCACCATTCAGGGCGGGGTTGAATCCGTGCCGCAGACCCTCCTTGACCAACTCAAGGAAGGCGGGCGGATCGGCGCCGTTTTCATGGAAGGCGCGCTTGGCGTCGTCCGCATCGGATATAAGCGCGATGGGCGCGTCGACTGGCGCTTTGGCTTCAATGCGGCAGCCCCGGTGCTGCCCGGCTTTGCCGCGGCGCGCGCCTTCGCGCTCTGACCCGGCCCCGTCTGGAACGGGCAAGACACCAAGGGCCAGAGACATGGCCCGCCAAACAAGGGCACCCGGTATCCTCCGGGCGTCGGGCATGTAACAAAGAGGCAGGTAATGCGCGGTATCCTCAGCATGGCAGTGGCAGCACTCGTGGCCTTTGCCCCGGTGGCGCAGGCGGAAACGCTGACCGATGCGCTCGTCTCGGCCTATCGCAACTCGCAACTTCTGGACAAGCAGGCCGCAGTCCTGCGCGCCGCCGATGAAGATGTGGCCCAAGCGGTCGCCACCCTGCGCCCTGTGGTGGAATATACGCTCTCCTCCGGCTGGCGGCGCGGCCCGAACCCCGCAGGTGTCACCGTTGACGGCTGGAGCACGACCTTCGATCTGTCGGCCAGCCTGATGCTTCTGGATTTCGGACGCCGCACCCTTGGCCTTGAAATCCGCAAGGAAACCGTGCTCGCCACGCGTGAGGCGTTGCGCAACATCGAACAGCAGGTGCTGTTCGATGCGGTGGCGGCCTTTGTCGATGTGCAGGTGAACAGCCAGCTCGTCAGCCTGCGCCAGTCGAACGTCCGGCTTGTGACCCAGGAACTCCGCGCTGCCCAAGACCGGTTCGAGGTGGGCGAAGTTACGCGCACCGATGTCTCCATCGCCGAGGCGCGGCTTGCCGCTGCCCGCGCGGCGCTCTCTGCCGCCGAAGGCAATCTCATGGTCGCGCGCGAAGCCTATAAGGCCGCGACCGGGGCCTATCCCGGCAATTTGCGCGCCTTGCCCCGCGCGCCGCAACTCCCCGCCACAATGGATGCCGCGCGCGATGTGGCGCTCAAAACCCATCCCCTGATCGCACAGGCACAGCGCGGCGTCACCATCCGCGACCTCGCGGTCAAAGCGGCAGAGGCCAATTTCCTGCCCACGCTTTCGGCACGGGCCGGGCTGCAAACCACCGATACCGGGGTAGAAACCCAAACCTTCGGCCTTGTCCTGAACCAGCAGCTCTATTCCGGCGGGGCCAAGGCTTCGGCCCTGCGCAAGGCGATTGCAGAACGCGATGGCGCGCGGGCCGATCTGGCGCAGGCGGGTATCCAGATTTCCGAAGCCTTGGGCAATGCCTGGGCCGGGCTTGCGGTCGCCAATGCGCAGGTCAGCGCCGGGGATCAGCAGATCCGCGCCGCGCAAACCGCATTCGAAGGCGTGCGCGAAGAGGCTCGCCTTGGCGCGCGGACAACGCTGGATGTGCTGAACGCCGAACAGGAACTGCTGGACGCCCGCGTGACGCGGATCGAGGCCGAGGCGCAGCGCTATCTGGGCGTCTATCGCGTCTTGCAGACCATGGGCCTGCTGACGGTGGATCACCTCAAGCTCGGCATCCCGACCTATGACCCCGCGCCTTATTTCAACGCGGTGCGCAACGCCCCCGCCCATTCGGCCCAGGGGCAAAAGCTGGACCGCATCCTTGAAAAGATCGGGCGCTGAAGCCGGCCTCCTTCCATTCGGCGTGTTTGCCCCCCTCTGGGGCAGACGCAAAGCGCGTGAAGCGACGGCCAAAGCAACAGGGGCGGCAGGGACATATGTCAGAACCGAAAACCACTCCGGAAATTGAGGATGTCTTGTCCTCCATCCGCCGCCTTGTGTCCGAAGATCTGCGGCCGCCGTCGCGGGGCATGGGTCCGGCTGCGGCTCCGATCCCCGAGGACAAGCTGATCCTGACACCAGCGCTCCGCGTTGTGGACCCGCTGCCAGAGCCGCATCCCCCGGCAGAACCACCGGGGGCCGCGCCTGCGGTGCAGGATGTGGTCGCCCGTTTGGGCGCGGCGGTGGATTCCACGCCCGGCGATTGGGAAGCGCCCGAAGGCGACCCGCCCGCATGGGAAAGCCTCGATCCGCCCGGCCGTTTGCACCTTTCCCCGGCATCCGCCCTGGCCCCCGATTTCCTTGATCCACCGGGGGCCGCACCGCTCGCCTATGCGTCCCCCGACTCTCTGCCAGAGGCCGAGGTCGAAGACCTTCCGCCCTCGCGTCGCCGCTTCGCGACCCCGCCGCCCGATCCCTTCGACCAGGATGACATGGCAGGGGACAGCGCCGAAGATTGGGCTGATCAGGCAGAGGCAGAGGTCCGCGCAAGGCTGGAGCGCGATCTTGGTGCATCCTCTGGCCTCCATGTCGAGGCCGGGGGCATCACCTTCGATGAAGAGGTTCTGCGCGGTCTGGTGCGCGATATCCTGCGCGAAGAACTAGCTGTTACCCCCGATTCCCCGCGCGCCCTCTCGGGCGCGCCCATTTCCTAGATACAAAACGCGCCCCGTGGGGCGCGCCAGGTTCTTAAATACAGAACGCGCCTCGTGGGGCGCGCCCGGTTCTCAAATACAAAACGCGCCTCGTGGGGCGCGCCCGGTTCTCATATACAAAACGCGCCCCGTGGGGCGCGTTTGCGTTTTGGCGACAGCCCGCTGTTCAGGCCGCTTCGCCCAATTCCGCTTCCATCGCGTGGCGACGCTCGGATTCCTCGCGCGACAGGGCCACGCTTGTGCGCACGCCCTTGGCGACGAATTCCATCAGACCCTTCACCACCCGTTCATTCGGGTCGATCCAGCGCAGCAAGAACCACGGCGGCAAAAAGCTTGCGCGCGCGCTGGCCCTGTTCAAAATTGAAAGCGGTGCTGTCAACGAAACCCGTCATCTGGCAGTCCTTGTATGGCTCTTGTCTTTTCCAGCGTTCGGCGAACCTAAACGTTTCAGTCTGATTCGGCTCTGCCTGTTTTACATGGCTGTCATGCGCCAGGCGCATGGCTTGATCCGTTCAGGACGAGATGTTGGTGGTCGCAACCGCTGTCGCCCGCGAGATATGGGGCATTTCCGCAAAAGTTCAACCTTTTGGTAAGGATTTATGCCACAATTCCGTCACA
>JALOTC010000137.1 GCA_025458085.1 Cypionkella sp.
GCCCGATCAGCACCGGGTCTGCCGCCACATCGACGGGCGGGCAGAAGGCGGGGTCGGTCACGGCGGCGACGATCTCCTCCATCCGGGCGGCGACGTCGTGGCGCATCGCCTCGGTCGCGGAGGGGGTGAGGAGGCCCGCTTCGGTGAGTTGGGCGGCGTAAAGCGCGATGGGGTCGAGGCTTTCCCAGGCCTTGAGTTCATCCTTGGTGCGGTAGGCATTGGCGTCTGTGGTGGAATGGCCGCAGAGGCGGTAGCATTCCACATCCAGAAGCGCCGGGCCTTGGCCTGAAAGGAGTGCCGCGCGTTTGCGCGCCACCGCATCGGCCACGGCGAGCGGGTTGGTTCCATCGACGGTTTCGGCATGGAGCGGAAAGCCCCGCGCCGATGCGCGAGAGGCGGTCCCAGCCCATCGTCTCGCCCCGGGTTTGGCCGCCCATGGCGTAGAAGTTATTGGTAAAGAAGAATAGAACCGGCAGGCCCGTGCCGCCGCCATCCTGCCAGAGGGTGGAGAATTGGCCCATGGCGGCGAAATTCATCGCCTCCCAGACCGGGCCGCAGCCGGTGGAACCATCGCCGGCATGGGCGACGGTGATGGCGCCATCGCGCGCAAGGCGGCGGCGGAGCGCGGCCCCGGTGGCGATGCCGGCGCTGGCGCCCACGATGGCGTTGTTCGGATAGCAGCCGAAGGGCAGGAAGAAGGCATGCATGGAGCCGCCCATGCCGCCGTTGAAGCCATTGGCCTTCATGAAGATTTCGGCAAGAAAGCCAGTGAGCAGCACATCTTCCGCCCCTGCCCTGCCCGTGCGGCCCATGCGGGATTGCACCTGTTCGGCGAGCTTTCCGCCGTCATGGGCGTGGAAAGCGGCGGTGAGCGCCGCATCGTCCAGCCGTGCGATGGCGGCGAGGCCCTTGGCGAGGAACTCGCCATGGCTGCGGTGGGAGCCGAAGATATGATCCGCGGGGTCGAGCGCCATGGCGGAGCCAACGGCGGCGGCTTCTTGGCCGATGGAGAGATGGGCGGGGCCACGGTAATCATAGGTGATGCCGCGATAGCCTCCGGTGGATTTGAAGGAGGCCATCATGCCCTCAAACTCGCGGATCACCATCATATGCCGCAGGGCCGCAACAAGCGCGGCATCGCCGCGCGCGGCGCGTTCCTCAGACAAGGGGCGGGCATAGGCATGGAGGGGGATCTGCGGCAGGGGCAGATGGCCCGGCGCGCGGGTTTCCACGGGATCGACGAGAAGTTCCTTGGGCATGGTTCGGCCCCCCTTTCGGCGCGACCATGGGGAATTGAGATACTTTTGTCAACTTCTAACGTCAAATGTTTCCCGCATCCACCAAGCCTGTCAGGAAAGCTTCCAGCGCGCGGGGGTCCAGCGGTTTGGTCAGCACCTCGATCCGGGCTGCGCGGGCCTGACGGAGCAGATCGGGCGCGCGGCTGGCGCTAAGCAGGCAGGCGAGAATCGCGCCGTGCCGCCCGCGCAGGCGGGAGAGGAGGTCCAGCCCATCGGGACCGGGACCAAGATCGTGATCGACGATCAGCGCATCGGGCAGGATGCACGGAGAGGCCCCATTTTTCCAAAAGGAGCACCAGCGCGCGGCGCAGAGCCGCGTCATGCACGGCGACATGGCAAATCCGGCCATGCAGATGCCGGGGCGTGCGGGGGGGTTGCGGCGCAGGCTCTGCCGCCCCCTCGGCCAGACGCGGGAGGGGCGCGCGGGGCAGTTGCAGCATGAAGCAGGACCCGCGCCCCAAGCGGGAGGCGAGGCCAAGCGGATGTCCCAGCAGCGCGCAGGCGCGCTCAACAATGGCCAAGCCCAACCCCATGCCTTCGCTGGCCGAGGCGCGGGCGTTCAGGCGGTGGAATTCCTTGAAGATATTGTCTTGTTCTTCCTCCGGAATGCCCGGGCCGGTATCCCAGACCTCGATCCGGATCATGCCGCCGCGCGGGCGGGCGGCGATGAGGATGCGGCCCGTTTCGGTATAGCGGATGGCATTGCCGATCAGGTTTTGCAGGATGCGGCGCAGATAGCCGGGGTCGGAGAGGACGACCGCCTCTGTCCCGCGCAAGGTGAGGCCAAGGCCGCGCGCGGCCGCGAGGGGGGCGAATTCCTCGGCCAGCCGCGCGAGCAGGGGGCCAAGCGCCACTTGGCCCACGGAGAGCGTGGCGCGGCCTGCCTCGAGCCGGGAAATATCGAGGAGCGAGCCGAGGATATCTTCCACCGAGAGGAGCGCGTTCTGCGCCTTGACCACCGCTTCGCGGGCGGTGTCGTCGAGCGTGGTTTCCTCCACCGAGGAGAGGAAGAGTTTGGCGGCGGAGAGGGGTTGCAAAAGATCGTGGCTGGCGGCGGCCACAAAGCGCGAGCGGCTGGCATTGGCGCGTTCGGCTTGGGCGAGGGCATCTTCGAGTTCCAGCGTGCGGTCGCGCACCCGCGCCTCCAGCGTTTCATTGGCGCGGCTGAGCGCCGCCACGGCCGCGCGTTCGGCGGTGATGTCGGTGGCCGACAGCACAAAGCCGCCATCGGGCATTTCTTCGGCGAAGACCGAGAGGATCACCCCCCCTGCCCCGTGGAGTTCAAAAGACAGGGGCGCGCGGCCCGGACCGGTCGCGGCCCAGAGCGCGAGCCGGTCGGTGGTGGTGCCGGGGGCGAGCGTGAAGCCCGCGCCCACGCGCTGCCACAAAGGGCCAAGCCCGGTGCCAAGGCGCAACAGCCCGACGGGCAGCGAGAGGAGTTCGCCCAAGCGCCGGTTCCAGCCGGCAAGCCGCGCCTGCGGGTCAAAGATCGCGACGCCCTGATGGATATGGTCGAGCGTGGCGCGGATCATCCTTGCCTGATCGTCCAGCAGCTTGCCGCGTTCCTGGCGTTCGGCGCGGATGATATCGGTCACATCGGTTTGCAGGATGACGGTGCCACCCTCTTGGGTGCGGTGTTCGCTGACCTGCACCCATCGGTCGCCTGTCATGCGGACATTGAACATGACATGGCGGTCTTGATGGCGGCGCTTGCGGCGGATGGCCCAAGCCTCGGGTGTTTCGCCCGCGGGCAGGGCGAGGAAGCGCGAATGGCTGGCCAGATCGACATAAGCCCCGAAGGACAGGCCGGGGGTCAGCGCGGGGCGCAGATCCTCCATATGCATCCCGAAGCGGGAATTGGACAGGACGAGGATATCTTCGGCGTCAAAGAGGGCGAAGCCTTCTTGGATCGTTTCGATCGCGCTGGCGAGGTTCTGGCGCGCGGCTTCGGTGGCGCGGTTCGCCTCGGCCAGACGGGCGTTTGATTCGTTGAGGAGGTCGAGCGCATGTTCGAGATCGCGCGTGCGGTCGCGGACCTGATCTTCGAGCATGGCGGCGCGCTGGAATTGGGCATAGGCGGCGCCGCTATCGTCGGTGGCTTGTTCGACGCGGCGCATGAGCGCGCCCGCGATCACGAGGAGCTTTTCGATCTGCCGTTCGGGCGGATCGGCGGGGTTGAGGAGCGCGCGGGTCATGCGCCAGTCATGGGCCAGTCATGGGCGGGGCGCCGGGAGGATAGAGCGCGACGCCGGTCATCGTCTGGTTCACATGCATGGAATTCCATTGTTCGCCATAGGTGGAAAAGCCCACGACGCGGTGGCGGGCCAGCACTTGCGACAGCGCGGTGTGGCTTTGGCGCTCCATCGCCTCCATCCGGCGCAGGATGCAATCGCAGGCGAGGATGGCGGCGGGGGGGCCGGGGTCGGAGAGCGCGGTGAGGGCGCTGTCGAGATGGGTCACCATATCCTGCGCCTCGGCCAGCGTGAGGACGAGGCCTTCGTCGATGGCCGAGAAAAAGACCAGATCGCCATTGGCATCGACGCGCTGGATGGCGCGGACATGGTGGCGGCCGCCCACGCGGACGACGAGGGGGTGAGCTGCGAAGGTGAAGGTGGTGAGTTGGGCGGGGTCCTTGCCCAGAAGGCGCGCATATTCGCGCGCGGCGGGTTCGGCATTAAGGCGGCGCACGATGCGGCGGGCGGGATCGGCTTCGGTGACGACCATCTTGCAGTCCGAGGGCGTGAGATGGTCGAGGCTGAACACCCGGACCCGGCAGGCGCTGCGCACCAGAAGGAGGATCGCGGCATTGCTGCGCGCCCTGCCCTGCCACAGGATGCGGGTTTCGCCGAAGGCTGTGCCATCGCCTGCCGAGCCACCAAACAGCGGCAGCGACCCAAGGCCGGGGGCAAGGGCTGCGGTCAGTTCATCTTCGCGCAAGGAGAGGCCATCGACCATGAGGAAGGCAAATTCCCCGTCCCACCCCGGATGGCGGGCGGCGAGCGCGGTGCGGGCGCGGATCACTTGGCCGATCAGGTCTTGGGCCGAAAGCTGCATCAGATCGGGGATCAACAGCGCTTCGGTCGCGAAATGGGTGGCGGGCAGGCCCACGGCGACGATCTGGCCTTCGCCATAGCCCGCGCCGGTGATTTCGCCCGCCGTGGTGCAGCCGATGACAAGCCGGGGATCGGGCGGAAGGCCCGCGGCTTCGGCCAAGGCATGGGTCAGGCGGGCGGCGATGGCGGGCAGGTCGGCGCTGGGTGTGGCAAAGAGGAGGATGCGGGCAAAGGGGCCGGGGCCGAGGGCTGTCAGCAGCCGGTCGGCGGCCTGCGGATCATCGCCCGGCACAGAGGCCGAGGCGAAAAGCGCGGTTGCGGCGGTCTGGGTCATCCTGTCCTCCCGGCGGGAAGGCTAGCGCCGGGGGGTATGGGCTGCAAGGGATCACCGGATCACTGGTTTTCGGGCATCAGGCTGTCGAAGCTTGCGCCCTTGGCCAGAAGCACCGCCTGTGTGCGGCTTTGGACGCCGAGTTTGCGCATGATCGCCGTGACATGGGCCTTGACCGTGGTTTCGGCGATGGAAAGGTCATAGGCGATTTGCTTGTTCAGCATGCCTTCGCAGATCAGTTGCAGGATGCGCGCCTGTTGGCGGGTGAGGAGCGAGAGACGGGCGATTGCCTCCTCGCGCTGGGTGGCGGGGGCATCGGGATCGGTCGAGGGGGTATAGCCTTCGGGTGCATAGATGCGGCCTTCGCGGATCGCCTGAAAGGCGGCGCGGAAGATATCGCGGTGGCTGTGTTTGGGGACAAAGCCTGCGGCCCCGGCGCGCAGGGCCGCGCCGATCACCCGATTGTCGGCGAGCGAGGAGACAATGACCACAGGCACCTCGCCCACCGCGGTGCGGAGCCGGATCAGGCCATCCAAGCCATCGACATCGGGCAGATGCAGGTCCAGCACGATGACATCGGGCAAGGGGGCGCGGTCGAGCCGGTCGATTGCGGCCTGCAGACGGTCGGCGGTTTCAACGCGGGTGATGCCCGCCACGGCCTTGAGCGTCATGGCAAGCGCGTCGCAAAAGAGCGGATGATCGTCGATGATGAGCGCCGAGAGGGGCTTGGCGGTGACAGCGATGGGGGCGGTGGGGGCGATGGTCATGGGGCCCTTCTCCATGGCGTGGCGGCGGTGGTGGCGTGAAGCCTAGCAAGGCGCAGGGCGCGGGAAAAGCGGGCCAAAGGTCCTAGAGGGGCACGGGGGCGGGGCGCGCGGCAGGCAGGGGCTTGCCACTGGGCCCTGCGGGGGCTGGAGGCGGGGCGGAGGATGGGCTATGGGGCGGAAAGCCTTGGAGGTCTTGCCCATGCCCCAGTTCCCTGCCCAGTTCCCTGCCCAGTTTCCTGCCCTTTCGCCCGCGCGGGATGCACGCCCTGTGCCGGCTGCGAGCCACCTATCCGTAACGCGGCGCGCGGCGCTTGGGCTGGGGCTCGCGGCCTTGCTTGCGGGCTGTGGGGGGCGGCGCGCACCGGAGGCCGTGGAGCCGAGGCGCGCCCCGCTTGCGCCGGGCAATACGCCCGAGATGCAGGCCTTGATCGCGCGGGCGGCGCGGGAGCATGACATTCCCGAAAGTCTGCTGCACCGGGTGATCCAGCGGGAAAGCGGGTATAATCCGGCGGCGCGCAACGGGCCTTATTATGGGCTGATGCAAATTTTGCCGCAAACGGCGCGAACCATGGGCCATCGCGGCGCGCCGGAAGAGCTTTTGGATGCGGAGACGAACCTGCGCTATGCCGGGCGCTATCTGCGCGGCGCGTGGCTGGTGTCGCGCGGCAACCAGGACCGTGCGGTGATGTGGTATGCGCGCGGCTATTATTATGAGGCCAAGCGCCTTGGCCTGTTGGAAGAAACGGGGCTGCGCGGGTGAGTGTGACGCGGCCCCTGCCTGTGGCGCCCGATGACCATGCGGGGCGGGCGGCGGTTTCTGTCGCCGATCTGATCGGTGCAGGGCTGGTTTTGCCCGAAGCGGAGGATGTGCTGACCCAAGTGGCCAGGGAGTTCCGGCTGCGGCTGACGCCCGAGATGCGGGCGGTGGCGCAGGCGGGATCAGAGGGCGTGGCGCGGCAATTCGTGCCTGCGGCCGAGGAATTGGTGATCCGGCCCGAGGAGATGGCCGATCCGATTGGCGATGAGGCCCATGCGCCCGTGCCGGGGCTGACCCATCGCTATGCCGACCGGGCGATCTTGCATGTGACCAAGACCTGCGAGGTCTATTGCCGGTTCTGTTTTCGCCGCGAGACGGTGGGCGAAACGGGGCATTTGCCGCCTGCGGAGCTAGAGGCAGCGCTGGACTATGTGGCGGCGACGCCTGCACTGTGGGAAGTGATCCTGACGGGGGGTGACCCCTTGGTACTGTCGCCCCGGCGTTTGGGCGCGGTGATGGACCGGCTGGCGGCCATTCCCCATGTCGAGGTGGTGCGGTTTCATACGCGGATTCCCGTGGTGGCGCCGGAACGGGTGAGTGAGGCGCTGCTGGCGGCGCTGGACACACGGCTGACGCCTTGGGTCGTGATCCATACCAACCATGCCGATGAAGTGACGCCAGCGGCGGAAGCCGCGATCGGGCGGCTGGCCGATGCGGGGGTGGGGCTGTTGTCGCAGACGGTGCTTTTGCGCGGGGTGAATGACAGGCCCGAGGCGCTGGAGGCGCTTTTCCGCAAGCTCTATCGGCTGCGGGTGAAGCCCTATTATCTGCATCACTGTGATCTTGCGCGCGGGGCGGGTCATTTCCGCACGACGATTGCCGAGGGCCAAGCAATCATGGCCGCGCTGCGGGGCCGCCTGTCGGGGCCGTGCCTGCCGACCTATGTGCTGGATATCCCCGGTGGCCATGGCAAGGTGCCGATTGGGCCGGGGTACTTGCGCGCCCTCGCCTCTGGCGCATGGGAAGTGATGGACCCCAAGGGCGGACGGCATGGCTATGCCGATCCGGAGCGGGGCTGATCGGAGCTTCGTCGCGCTCG
>JALOTC010000138.1 GCA_025458085.1 Cypionkella sp.
CCGGCGGCGTCGTCTTTGGCGGCGTTGATCCGGTTGCCCGACGACAGACGCGACATTGCCTGCGACAGATCATTGTTTGCGCGCTGCATCACGGATTGTGCGTTCAGCGCGGCGGTATTGGTGTTGATGACGGTCATTTCACTCTCCGTTGCTTCGGCGCCGATCAGCGCTCGGGGTAAGCAAACGGCCTGTGGCACGGATGTTTAGCGCCTCGCTGCGCTTTTTCCAAAAGCCGACCCCGCCCCTCACGCGCGCGGGGTTTTCTTAGGACTAAATTTCTTGGCGCCACGCATCGCGGCCTAAACCTTCTCCTCTGAGGTCCGTTTCCTCGGCCATGGCACAGGATTTGCCATCCGCCCCATGACCTTCAGGAGCCGCCCGCAATGGATCTCGCTTCACTCATCGGATTTCTTGGTGCGCTGGCCATGATCGTCGGCTCTATGATCTTTGCAGGCGGCGTGATGCCCTTTGTCGACGTGCCCTCCATCCTTATCGTCTTCGGTGGAACCGCATTCTCAGTCATGAATACAGCACCGATGGGCACCTTCATCGGCAGCTTCAAGGCGATGGGGAAGTCGTTCAAGCCCTTCAACGGCCAGCCCGATGAACTGATCGAAAAGATGGTGGAACTGTCGAACCTCGCCCGCAAGGATGGCATGATGGCTCTGGAAGGCCAGCAAGTGCCGGACAAGTTCTTTGAAAAGGGCCTGCAAATGCTGGTCGATGGCGCGGATGAGGCCAAACTTGTTAAGCAGCTCAAGGCCGAAATAAAGGGCATGAAAGGCCGCCACGAAGGCTATCACGGCGTCATCAAGGCCTGGATCGATATTGGCCCCGCCATGGGCATGATCGGCACGTTGATCGGCCTTGTGCTGATGCTGGGTAATATGTCGGACCCAAAGGCCATCGGCCCGGCCATGGCGGTGGCGCTGCTGACCACGCTTTATGGCGCGATGGTCGCCAATGTGATCTTCGGCCCGATGCTGACCAAACTCGAAGGTTATACTGCGGCTGAAATTGAATACCGCCAGATGGTAATCGAAGGCCTGCGTGCTATCGCAAAGGGTGAAAGCCCCCGCAACATTCAAGATCAGATGATGACCGCGCTTGATCCGAAGGCGCAGGAAAAGATGAAGGCCGCGGCCTGAGGGGAATGAACCATGGCCGCAAATTTGAAAGTCCTGCCAAAGGCGCCCCCGCCCGTCGAAGAAGACGACGATGCGCCCGACTGCCCGAAATGTCCGCCGGTCGGCGCGCCTGCTTGGATGGCAACTTTTGCCGACATGGCGACTCTTCTGATGGCCTTTTTCGTTCTTATTCTCGCCTTTGCGAATTTTGACGAGGTTTCCTTCAAGAAGATGGCAGGCTCTATGCGCGATGCTTTTGGCAGCCAGATCATCGTCCCTCTTGAAAACCCGCCAAGTAACACGATCATCGAAATGGATTTCCGTCCGCAGCAGACCCCGCCGACGGATGAAGACAGCCCTGATGAACCTACTGGCGGCGCCGAAGGGTCGGATGCTGGAAAGGCAACCGAAACTCCCATAGATCAAGCTGCTCGGGCGCTCGCCCGTGCCATGCGGCAGGCGATGGCTGATGGTGAATTGACCGTGGAGAGTGATGCTGGCGAAGTGACCGTGAAACTCCCTCCCGGTGCGGGCCGCGAACAGGCCGAAGCGCTGGCAGAGGCGTTAGCGCGCACAGTCGGCACTTCGCCAGAACAAGCAAGCACTGGCAAAGAAACACAGATGGCGGACGCCGAAGGCGGGCCAGGGGGTGACCAAACCGGCGGCGGGGCCGATGGAAAGTCTGAATCCTTCCGCGCCGGCATCGCAGAGGCACGCCTGCAAGTCGCGCTCAGCGCTGAAATCGCCCAGGGCCTCGTCGCTGTCGAGCGGCGCGACGACAAGGTCTTCGTCACTGTGGGCGAGGGCGGCTCCTTCCCTTCTGGCTCCGCAGACCTGACCGACAGTGCTGTGCAGATCATGGAAAGGCTGGGGGCAGCAGCAGCGGGTAAGAACGCTCGTGTGACTGTGACAGGCCACACTGATGATGTTCCGATCAGCGGTGGTCAGTTCCGCGACAACTGGGACCTCGCGGCAGCTCGTGCTGCCTCGGTCGTGCGCGCCTTGGGCGCAACGGGTGCCGTTGAAGCGGATCGCATGACGGCAGTCAGCCGTGGCGAAAGCGATCCTGTCGCTTCCAACGCTACAGAAGAGGGGCGCGCCCAGAACCGCCGGATTGAAATCGAAATGACCTTCGACCCCGAAGGCTGAGCGAGGACCAGATGACAGACATCCTTTCCAGTCTTAACCGCAACGGTTCGGGCATTGATATCAAAGCACTGACCCAAAGCCTTGTCGCCGCCGATATCGCGCCAAGGTCCACCGCTCTGACCAAGCGAATTACCCAGACTGAAACCAGCATTTCGTCCATCGGCCTCGTTCGTGCGCAGATGGACAGGCTCTCCGCCACGGCTGCAAGCCTGGCCCAGACCCCATTTCTGACGGCGACCCGTCAAGGTGATGCTGCGCGGGCAGAGGTGACAGCGCAGGCGCAGGTGCAGGAAGGCACAACCGAGATTCTTGTGGGCACCCTTGCCATGCGGCAAGTGATCGAGTTTCGAGGATTCACCTCTCCCACTGCCCAACCGGGCGGTGGAACGCTGACGATAGAAACCGGCACATGGACCGATATTGAAAATGATTCCTTTACGGCCGATCCGACCAAAGTTGCCGCAACTCTGACAATCCCGCCGGATGCTACGCTGGAAGAGATCGCTGAAAGTCTCAGCACCCTTTCCGGTGTCACCGCGCGCGTGTTGGACAAGGGCGATGGCACCTTTTCGTTGGGAATCGTGAGCGAGGTGGGCGCAAGATCCGCGCTGCGCGTTTCGGTGCAAGCCGATGCCGCGCAACCCGGCCTCGCTGCGCTTGATATGATGACAGGTGCTGCCGACCATCAGATTCAAGGCGCCTCCGACGCCTTGTTGGAAATCGACGGCTTCTTTGTCAGTCGCCCTTCCAATCGGATCACTGACCTTATCCCCGGCCTGACCATCACGCTCGACCGGCCCGGCTCCACCAGCATCTCCGTAGGTCGGGACCGAGAAGTCGCCGCCACCGCGTTAACCACTTTGGCGGAAGAGGTAAACGCTACCCTCACTCTGCTGACCCAGCAAACGGCGCGCGGTGCGAATGGCGCGGACCGCGGTGCTCTCGCTGGCGATCTGGCCACCGAGCAGCTCATTTCTTCCCTGCGTACAATGATGGCCCAGCCCATAAATGGCTTTGGGCCTACTGCCGTGACTATGGCTGATCTTGGCCTTGCCACGCGTCGCGATGGTACCTTCGGTTTCGACAGGGCGCAGTTCGATCGCACTTTTGATCGTAATCCCGCGCTCTTCGACGCAGCCTTCTCTGACCGACTGGCCAGTGACACGCCCGGTATCACCCTCAAGGGCATCGCGCCCGCGCAAGTCCCCTTTGGCAGCCACGAATTCCTGCGCCCCGGCGGCACTGGTTCGGCCACGATCGGAGGACGCTTTGCCACCAGTGTCGATCTGGGCGATGGCTCCAGCCAATTCGTTGCCTTTGGCGGCGAATTGGCCGGGGTAACCGTTACGGCACGCAATGGAATTGAGCGCGCGACACTGAGCCATGCCTTCGGGTTTGCGACGCTTCTGATGCGTGGGCTGGAAGAAAGTCTGGACAGCAGCAGCGCACTGACCGCCCGCGAGGCAAAACTTACGCAAAACCTCGCTGAACAGATGGCGGAAAAGGATGCTCTGACCGCCCGCGCCACGGTTTTGGAAACCCGTTACAGCAAACAGTTTACGGCAATGGAAATTGCGGTAACTCAACTCAAGGGGACCGGCCAGTTCCTGTCAAACCTGATTGAGCAATGGAATAACGCGGGTGACTCCTGACGCTTTTGCCGCTCGAAGAAGGCCAAAGAAAAGCCTCTGTCCCACCTTGGTCTTTCAGCTTTTGATCCGCTATCGGCGAGTGGCTGAAAGAAGACGTTGCGCTGTGCGCGTTCCTCTTGCGTCGCTCAACATCCGGGCCTAACCCCGGCGCATGACCGATGCTTTGCCCATTGACGATGTCCTGCCCCTGCTTTGCGCGGCGCTTGCACAGAGCGGGCAGGCAGTGTTGCAAGCGCCGCCGGGGGCAGGCAAGACGACACGGGTGCCTCTGGCTCTCATGGATCAGGTGCCGGGGCGCATCCTGATGCTGGAACCCCGAAGGCTCGCCGCGCGCACGGCGGCAGAGCGTATGGCCGCCACCTTGGGCGAGGCTGTTGGCCAGAGGGTTGGCTATCGCATCCGGGGCGAGGTGCGTGTGTCGCAAGCCACGCGGGTGGAGGTCGTAACTGAAGGCATCCTGACGCGGATGATCCAGTCTGACCCGGAATTGCCCGGCGTGGGGCTGGTGATCTTTGACGAATTTCACGAACGCAGCCTGAATGCCGATCTTGGGCTTGCGCTTTGCCTTGAAATTCGGGGCGCGCTGCGCGAGGACCTTCAGCTTCTGGTCATGTCGGCTACGCTTGATGCCGAACCTGTCGCGCGGCTGATGGGGGATGCGCCGCTTATCACCTCCGAAGGCCGTGCTTTCCCGGTGGAAACCCGCTGGCTTCCCCGGCCCATTGATCCCTCGCTCCGGTTTGAGGCGGCGATGGCAGGGTTGATCCGGCAAGCTGTGGAGGAGACTGATGGGGGCATCCTTGCCTTCCTGCCGGGAGAGGGAGAGATCCGCCGTGTGGCGGCCTTTTTAGGCAACATGGCGGGAGTTAGCACCCTGCCGCTTTACGGCGCGATGGATTTTGCCGCGCAGCGGGCGGCCTTGGGGCCGGTTCAGGGGCGCAAGGTGGTGCTTGCGACCTCGATTGCCGAAACGTCTCTGACCATTCCCGATATCCGCGTGGTCGTGGACGGAGGCCGCGCGCGGCGCTCGCGCTTTGATGCGCCCTCTGGCATGGCGCGGTTGGTGACGGAACGCGTCACACGGGCCGAGGCGGAACAGCGCCGGGGTCGTGCGGGGCGGGTGGCAGAAGGCATCTGCTACCGGCTGTGGACGAAGGGAGAGGAAGGTGGCATGCAGGCCTTCCCCCCGGCAGAGATCGAGGCGGGCGATTTGACGGGGCTTGCTCTGGAACTCGCACTTTGGGGGGCGGCAGACCTGCCTTTCCTGACCCCGCCCCATCCCGGTCGGCTGGGAGAGGCGCAGGCGCTTCTCTCTGGCTTGGACGCGCTGGATTCGGCGGGCCGGATCACCCCCCATGGGCGGGAGATGGCGGCTCTGCCTTTGCACCCAAGGCTTGCCCATATGCTGTTGATGGCCGGGCCACAGGCGGCAACGCTTGCTCCACTCTTGGCCGAACGCGACCCTCTGCGGGGTGCGCCCGTCGATCTTGTTACTCGGATACAAGCGGTGGAGCGTGGCTCGGCAGAGGCCGACCGTGGCACGGTCGAGCGTATCCGGGCCGAGGCGCGCAGGCTCGCCCGTATGGTGGACCGACCACGCCTGCCAGATCTGTCGCTTGCCCAGATGGCGGCGCTGGCTTACCCGGACCGGATCGGCCTGCGGCGGGCAGGTGATGTACCGCGCTGGGTGCTTTCGGGCGGCAAGGGTGCGGCTTTGCCCCCCGGCCAGCCGCTTTCAAGCGCCCGGATGATCGTGGCGACCGATCTGGACGGTGACCTGCGCGAGGCGACTGTGCGTCAGGCGATTGCGATTTCTGAACCTGAAGTGCGGGCTCTGTTTCCAGACCGCATCCGCGCGGCAGAGGTTTGTGCCTGGTCACGCCGCGAAGGGCGTGTCGTGGCGAGGCGGCAGGAGAGGCTGGGAGCCCTGATCCTGTCGGAGCGCGCGTGGCCGGACTGTCGGATGAAGCGCTGCTCGCGCGGGGGGAGGAATGGCTTTTGCCCCATCTGATTGGCCGCAGGACAGAGGCTGATCTGCGCGCGCTGGACCTTACCGAGCCGTTAAAAGGGTTGTTGACTTGGGATCAGCAGCAGCGCGTTGAAACCCTCGCCCCGGCTCGGTTCGAGACGCCCCTCGGGCGGCAAATTCCCATCGACTACGAAGGCGATCATCCGGCCGTCGAACTGCGTCTGCAAGAGATGTTCGGTGTGACCACGCATCCGACTGTGGGACAGAATCGGCTGCCGCTGCGGGTCACGCTGTTGTCGCCTGCCGGGCGACCAGTGCAGGTGACGATGGACATCCCCCGATTCTGGGCAACCTCTTACGCTGATGTGCGCAAGGATATGCGGGGACAGTATCCCAAGCACCCTTGGCCCGAAGATCCCACACAGGCAGACCCGACCTTGCGCGCGAAACCGCGAGGCATGTGAATCGCTTGACGCGGGTTCAGACAGAGGGTAACAGCACCCATCGAATTCGGGGCCGCGTCTTTGGCGTGGTCTTTTCTCTTTACCCTCCGCCTGTCTCGGGCGTTGACTTGAAGGATAACGACGATCCCGGCGCCGCTTTCTGCCGAACCTGAACGAAGTGACCCTGTCCTCGGACGTTCTGGGCCAGTCGTTCCGCCTGCGCATTTCGGCTGCGGCTCTGCGCACGGTTGACCATCGCGGTGGCTTGGATGCGTTCCTTGCCAAGGCCAAGGACGACGAACTGTCGCCTGCGGCGCTGAAGATCAAGAAAGAGATTGCGAAAGCTCAGGCCGCCGCCTGATCCATCGCTTTTTCGAAGCTTGGGAAACCCCGCGGCACAGGCTTGCGGGGTTTTTACTTGTGGCTTTTCGTCCTCTTTCGTTCAGGCGGTGGGGCGCTTATCTAAGCGGCATGATGCGCACGGCCCTTGCCCTTATCCTGTCTGCCGTGATCGGGCTTGCCTCGGTCACCATGGCTGTTGCGCGGGGGCAGGCGGCGGGCGTGTCGGAAGTGACAATCTGTTCCGGCTATGGCGTGGTCAGCATCACGCTGGATGCCGAAGGCAACCCTGTTGGTCCGGTGCATCCCTGCCCCGACTGCCTCGCGGGAGGCATAGCGGTTCTGACCGACCCCGTCGCGCAGGCCGTTACGCCTTTGGGCCGGGCGGAGGCGCTGGAGGGGGCAGTCTCGCCTTCGGTTGCGACCGCCTGTGTGCTTTCGGCGACGGCTCGTGGCCCCCCGGTTTGGTTCTGCACCTGAACGTTCAAGACAGACTCAAACAGATGGAACCGAACCAATGACATTCCGCTTTGTTGCTGCGGCGCTTGCCGCTTGCCTCGCCCTGTCTGCCCCCGTGATGGCAGAGGATCATCCCGAAGGCGTTCATATTCATGACGCCTATGCCCGTGCGATGGGCGGGGTAGGGCGGTCAGGCGCTGTTTTCCTGACGATCCACAATCATACCACGGTGGATGATCGCCTTGTTGATGCGAAATCCGATGTGGCAGAGCGCGTTGAACTGCATACGCACAAGGATGATGGCAATGGCGTCATGCAGATGATCCATGTGCCCGAAGGCTTTGCCGTTGCGGCGGGTGAGATGCATATGCTGGCCCGTGGGGGCGATCATGTGATGCTTCTTGGCCTGACGCGCGATCTGAAGGAGGGTGACACGACAATGCGCGCAAGCCCGAGGCCGGCGCGATGGAGCATGGCCATGACGCCGATCATATGGACGGCCACGGCCACAGCAACGGCCATGCCCATGGTCACGGCGGCTGATCCTTTCACCAGATAGGAACCGAAAGGCCCTGTGCACCGAGGATGCGCAGGGCCTTTTCATATGGGAGAG
>JALOTC010000139.1 GCA_025458085.1 Cypionkella sp.
TGATCCGTGTGGCCGAAGGGTCCAGCGCGGCGCAGGGTTCATCAAGGAAAAGAACCTCTGGCTTGGTGACCCAAGCCCGCGCCAAGGCCAGACGCTGCTGCTCGCCCCCCGACAGAAGCCGGGCAGGGCGGTCCGCCATCGCAGAAAGCCCGAAATGGTTCAGCGTTTGCCGAACACTCTCTTCACGCTCTGCCCGCGCCGTGCCGCGCAGCGCCAGCGCATAATCCAGATTGGCCGCTACCGAACGGCGCAGCATGACCGGGCGCTGAAAAACCATCGCCTGCGCCGCCGCCCGCGCCGTGCCATCCGCCCAACGCCTTTGGCCTGTCGTCGGGTCAATCAAACCGTGGCACAGCCGCAAAAGCAGGCTTTTGCCAGCCCCGTTCGGCCCAAGGATGATTAGGTTCCGGCCTGCCCGGATCGTTAGCGTAATGTCCGACAGAAGCGGGGTTCCGTCGATGGTCAGCCCGATGCGGTCCAGCGTCAGGGGAAGGATCGACCCGGTCACCCCAATCGCCTCCGCGCCCATTGGCCAGAGGCCCAAGCCGCCGCATTCAGCGCCAGCGTCAGGGACATCAGGATGATCCCCAAGGCCACCGCCAGCCCCAGATTGCCCCGGTTGGTTTCAAGCGTGATCGTCGTCGTCATCGTGCGGGTATGGCCCGCGATATTGCCCCCGACGATCAGCACCGCCCCCACCTCGGCACTGGCCCGGCCAAACCCAAGAGCGTCGGCAAGGCCCGCATCCGCCCCGCCCCCAGCGACAGCAACTGTTCGCGATACTCGGCCCATAAATCTTCGACGACCGACCGGGTCAAAGAGATGATGATCGGCAGGATCAGGAGGGTCTGCGCCGCGATCATCGCCGTGGGGGTGAACAGAAGCGAAAGGGAGCCAAGCGGCCCCGCGCGCGACAAAAGCAAATAGATCATCAGCCCCGCCACCACCGGCGGCAGCCCCATCAGCGCGTTGAACAGCACGATCACCGCCCCCCGCCCCGGAAAGCGGGCCAGCGCCAGCGCCGCCCCCAAGGGAAGCCCGACAAGGCAAGCCAAAAACCATAAGGCTCCAAGCCGTCCAAAACGGGCTGTCCATCTGCGCTCCCTGACAAAGTGGTTGTCAAATAAGCAAGAAATGCACT
This sequence comes from Cypionkella sp., assembly GCA_025458085.1. Lineage (GTDB taxonomy): Bacteria > Pseudomonadota > Alphaproteobacteria > Rhodobacterales > Rhodobacteraceae > Pseudotabrizicola. Next base: position 1,142 of record JALOTC010000139.1, read on the forward strand.
ATCCTGCAAACATGTAATTTTTGCATAAGTTTGCATGAAAATGCCAAAGAATGCGGCCGAAGCCTCGCCTGCACCCTCCGCTTCCGCCCTGATGACCACGGGCGAAACGGCGGATTATCTGCGCGTGAAGGAACGCACGATCTATGAAATGGTCGCGCGCCATACGATCCCCTTCACGCGGGCCACGGGCAAGCTTTTGTTCCCCCGGCGGCTGATCGATGCCTGGCTCGAGGCGCAGACGGAACTGCCCGCCGCAGGGATAGCGCCGCCCCCGCCGATCTATGCAGGCTCGAACGATCCGCTGCTCGAATGGGCGCTGCGCCAATCCGGCAGCGGCCTTGCCGTTCTGGCGCGCGGGTCGGTGCAGGGTCTGGAAGAACTGGCCGAAGGGCGCGCGGTCATGGCCGGGCTGCATCTGCCCGATCCGCTGGGGCAGGTCTGGAACGTGGCGGCGGTCAAGGCCAATCTGCCCGCGCCGAATTACGTCCAGATCCATTGGGCCATGCGCACCCAAGGGCTGATCGTGGCCAAGGACAACCCGCTGGGCATCACCGGTCTGGCCGATGCCGCCGCGCGCGGCCTGCGCTTTGCCACTCGCGCCGCAGGTGCCGGCTCCCAACGCCTGCTCGAAGTGCTCTTGTCCCGCGAAGGGCTGAGCCTTGCGCAGTTCAACCTCGCCGGTCGTCCGGTCGATACCCACGATGACCTCGCTGCCCTGATCGAAGGCGGAGAGGCGGATTGCGGCCTTGGCCTCAAGGCCGCGGCGGGCCATCTCGGCTTCCTCCCCTTGGTCGAGGATGAACAGTTCGACCTCGTGATGACCCGGCGCGCCTATTTCGATCCGCCGATCCAGCGGCTGTTCACCTTCGCCCGGACCGAGGCCCTGGCCCGCCGCGCGGCCCAACTGGGCGGCTATGATCTCAGCCGCTTAGGCACGGTGATCTGGAATGGCAGCTAGGGCTGACCCGCCCCCACAGGCCCATAGAACCGAATATCCCCAATCGCCACATCCGCCGCAAAGGCCCGCCCAATCGCAACAATCCCGATGCGCCGCACCTGCGCAAGGCGCAAGGGCTGCTCGGTGCGATGCGGCACAAAATCGGTAAAGGGCAGATACACCCTGCGCCAAACGGCAGAAGCGACAAAGCTCTGTCTATAGGATTCCCAAGGGCGCATCAGATCGGTGGTCCGCAGATGCAGGTTATAGCTCTGGCCATTCCCGATCACATCCACCTGAATCCCGGTCCAGCGTGACGCATCGACCGGCGCGCCCGACCGCGACAGGTCCAGCGCGACCTGAAGAAAGCCCCCGTTATTCTCAAGGCTCACGCCCCCGCGCAGCCGGATCGCGCGGCGACCAGCCACGATCTCCTGCCCGACCTGTCCCGCCGAAACGCCCCCCATCACCCGGTCCGAGATCAGCGTCCAACGCGCCCCGGTCGCAGCCAAAAGGTTGTCCGACGAAAGATCATCGATGATTTCACGCGCCTTGGCCACGCTGTCCCCCCTTGCCGCGGCATAGATGTAGGCGGTCCCCGTCAACCCACAAGCGCCTCCCGAAAAGGGGCCCTCCTTCCGGCCCCGTCACGGTTATGTCATGGCTTGACCTTTCTCTGGCGCTGTCCAGACTGGCAGCACAGGTCAGAAAGGTGTGCCGATGCCCGTCCGATCCCAACGCCCGTCCCGCCGCGGCCCTCGCGCGGTCGCCGCCACCTGCCTTCTGGCCTGTCTGGTCTTGGCCCGATCCCCGGCCGCCGCGCAGGCGGAACCCGTCTTTTCTCCCGTCGCGACAGAAACCTGCGAACAAGAGGTTCAGCAGTCCGCGACCGCGCTGTCGGGCCATGCCGTGCTGGACTGCATCGGGCGTTCCGCACAAGACTGCATGATGACACCGGGGGGCGATACGACCGTTGGCATGATGGAATGCCTTGGGGCCGAGTTGACCTATTGGGATGCCCGCCTCAACGCGGCCTACGCCGACCGCCTCGCCACGGCACAGGAACAGGATGCCGAATTGCAAGACCTCGGCTCCGCCGCCGACCGTATCGAAGGCCAGCTGCGCGCCATGCAACGGGCATGGATCGCCTTTCGTGACGCATCCTGCCACTATGAACGCGCGCAATGGATGGGCGGCACCGGCGGCGGACCTGCCTCTGTCGCTTGCCACATGAACGAAACCGCCCGGCAGGCGCTGAAACTCGAAGGATGGTGGGGCGAATGAAACGGGCTTTTCTGTCTTTTGCGCTCCTGACCCTCGCGCTTCCGGCCTTTGCCAATGGGCCGGATCGCCCCGATAGGCCCACATATCAGACCGATGCCGAAACCTGTGTCTGGACCTGGCAGGAGGGCGGCGGGTTCGGCCTCTGGGCAGAGGCCTGCACCTTCAACGGCACGCTCTGGCAGGTCCTGTGGGATGCGGATCAGGGGGCCTTCGTGACGCAGCAGGGCACAGCGCAGGCCGGGATCGCGGTCCAGCCTTGGACGCTGCCGGACGCATCCGGGATCACCGCCCTCAGCGCCCTCCTGATCGCTGCCGGGCATCTGGCCCCAGAGGCCGCCTGCACATGGCAACCTGTCGCCCCGCGCCCCGCGCCCCGGACAATGGCCTTCCACAGCCTCACCCCGACTGACCCCGCCGCCCTCGCCCCCACGCCCGAAGGCGAGGTGCCAGAGCCGGTCTGCGGCCCCTATGGCGCATCAACCCATGGCGTGCGGTATGTCATCACCGATCTGCGCTGGCCCGGCCAAGCCGTTTTCGTAGAGGAAGGCCAAGAACGGCCGCTGTTCGATCCGGCCAGCATCACGCGCCTGCCCTAACCGCCCTGCGATCCAAATGCCCTGTCACCGCCGCTGGCCCCGGTCGGGCGGAACGCCACCGCGCCGCACGGCCATCATGCGGGCAAGCCATCCTCGCTTCTGGATTGCCCGCATGATCGTGTTGGGCTAGGCCAAGGGGGAACCGCGCCCAAGGCGGCGCAGCAAACAAAGCAAAGGCCGCAACGTCCGCGCCTGCATGGTGTCACGGCGCGCGCCCGCGCTCTTACAGTGCAAAGGAGAAACGCATGAAACTTGCCATTGCAGGCGATAGCGCAGGCGAAGGTCTGTCCAAGGTTCTGGCCGACTACCTGAAAGACCGGTTCGAGGTGTCGGAAATCAGCCGCACCGATGCCGGGGCCGATGCCTTCTATGCCAATCTGGCGGATCGTGTGGCAAGCCAAGTGATGGATGGCACCTATGACCGCGCGATCCTTGTCTGCGGCACCGGCATCGGCGTCTGCATCGCCGCGAACAAGGTGCCGGGCATCCGCGCCGCGCTCTGCCACGATACCTATTCCGCCGAACGTGCGGCGCTGTCGAACAATGCCCAGATCATCACCATGGGCGCGCGCGTGATCGGCAGCGAATTGGCCAAGGCCATCGCCGATGCATGGCTGCGCGAAACGCTGAACTTCGATCCACAGGGCCGCTCGGCTGGCAATGTCTGCGCCATCGACGAGGTCGATGCCAAATACAACCGCCGCTGATCGGGGCCAGCCATGACCGATCCTGCCGCGCCCGCCATGCTCCGCCTGCCCAATGATGGCGCGGCCAAGGGCGTGCTCTTGGCTGATCACCTTGCCAGCCATGGCCCCGGCCCCGCGGCGATCGTCGCCGCCATCGCGGCGGCGGTCCCCGCGCTTGCCCGCCGTCTCGCCGATGGGCGCATCCACGGCGACCCCACCGCCATCGTCGGGCAGAATGACAGCGGCGATCCGCAAAAGGCGCTGGATGTCGGCGCGCATGACCACATGATCGATGCCCTGCGCAAGGCAGGCGTCCGTCAGGTTCTCTCCGAGGAGGAGATAGAAGTCCTGACCCTCACCCCCTCCGGCCTCTGGGATGTCGCCATCGACCCGATCGATGGCTCTGGCTCCATCGGGATCGGCGCGCCTTTGGGCCTTTTGTTCACCATCCTGCCCGCCGCACCCGAAGGGTTCTTGCGCCATGGGCGGGCCGTGGTGGCGGCAGGCTATGCCTCCTTTGGTCATTCCTGCGATTTCGGCTTTTCGCTGGGCCAAGGGGTCCATGTCGCCACGCTCGATCCCACGACCGGCACCTTCCGCCTTACCCATAGCGATCTGCGGCTCAAACCGCAGGCCAAGACCATTGCCTATAACGCCTCCAACGAAAGGCACTGGCCCGAAGGGCTTCAGGCTTGGGCGCGCGATCTGCGCGCAGGCCGCGATGGCCCGCGCGGGCGCGATTTCAACATGCGCTGGCTCGCGGCGGCGGTGGGGGAATTGCACCGCATCCTCCTCCTCGGCGGCTGCTTCCTCTACCCGGCAGATCGCCGCGCGGGCTATGGCAACGGGCGGCTCCGCACGATCTATGAGGCGGTGCCCATCGCCTTCCTGATCGAACAGGCGGGCGGCAAGGCGACCGATGGCCTCTCCCCCATCCTCGACCGCCTGCCGCAAAGCCTCCACGAAAACACGCCCCTCATCTTCGGCGCGGCGGAAGAGGTCGATACCATCGCCCGCTACCTCACCCGCGGGGCCTGATCTTAGCCGCGCTGTCGGCACGGGGGGTGTACAGGGGGTGTACACAGGGTGACACCGGTTTTTCACCCGGCCCCCACCCCCCGCCGCACCCCCCACACAGCGCAAATGCCAGAATTGAGAGAACAAATTTCTGTGCGCCTGCGCCCGCGGATAGGGTGGTCCCATACCCAACACTCGGAGGAGATTTCCGGTATGTCGACCGAAGATATGCTTCATGTCATGGAATGGCACAACGGCGAGAAAGACTTCTCGCCCTTCTCGGATGCCGAGATGAAACGGCGTCAGGATGATGTGCGCGGCTGGATGGCGGCCAATGATGTGGACGCCGCGCTGTTCACCTCATACCACTGCATAAACTATTATTCCGGCTGGCTTTATTGCTACTTTGGCCGGAAATACGGCATGGTCATCACGCAAGATGCTGCCACCACCATCTCTGCCGGGATCGACGGCGGCCAGCCATGGCGGCGCAGCTTTGGGGGCAACATCACCTACACCGATTGGCGTCGCGACAACTTCTATCGCGCCGTCCGCCAACTGACCCCCGGCGTCAAGCGCCTTGGCATCGAATTCGACCATGTGAACCTCGACTATCTCAAGGCGCTCGAAGCGGCACTTCCCGGCGTGGAATTCGTTGATATTGCGCAACCTTCCATGTGGATGCGCTCCATCAAATCGGCCGAAGAACACAAGCTGATCCGCGAAGGCGCGCGCATTTGCGACGTGGGCGGCTGGGCCGTGGCAGGTGCCGTGAAAGCGGGCGTTCCCGAACACGAAGTCGCCATCGCGGGCACCAATGCGATGATCCGCGAAATCGCCAATTCCTTCCCCTTTGTGGAGTTGATGGATACCTGGACATGGTTCCAATCAGGCATCAACACCGATGGCGCGCATAACCCCGTCACAAACAAAAAGGTAAAGTCGGGCGAAATTCTCTCGCTTAACACTTTCCCCATGATCTTTGGCTATTACACCGCTTTGGAACGCACGTTGTTCTGCGACCATGTCGATGACGCCAGCCTTGATATCTGGGAAAAGAACGTGGCCGTTCACCGCCGTGGCCTTGATCTCATCAAACCCGGTGCCAAGTGCAACGAAATCGCGCTGGAACTGAACGATATGTATCGCCAGTGGGATCTGCTGAAGTATCGCTCCTTCGGCTAT
>JALOTC010000013.1 GCA_025458085.1 Cypionkella sp.
CAGCCGCGATATCCGCCGCGTGGCGCTGATGGACAAAATCCCCTATTTCACCACCGCCGCCGCCTCCATCGCCGCCGTCGCCGCGATGAAAGCAAGGGGCGAAGGCTATGGGGTAAGGACGTTGCAGGGGTGAGTGAATATCTTATGTTACCTCGAAGAATGAGGTGAAAGCATGTCCAAGAAATCTGCTTTTTTCGTGACTCCCATCGGTCAAGAGAACTCAGCAGAACGAGACAGGTCAGATAAGATACTTGAATACGTCCTTAGCCCAGCTTTAGGCGAAAGCTTTGAGTTGGTTCGAGCTGACCACGTGACTTCGATTGGCTCCATCAACCACGATATTATTGAACGCCTAGTCAATTCTGATTTGGTTATTGCTGATCTGACAGGTACTAATGCAAACGTTATGTACGAAATAGGGATTCGCCACTCCTTCAACCTTCCAATTGTTCAGATTGCGCAAAAGGGGCAAAAATTACCATTCGACCTCGGCACTGAGCGGACCATCTTTTTCGATCTCACGGATATTAGAGAAGTAGAAGTAGCAAAGAGAACCTTACTAGCCACCGTTAACACAGCGATGAGCCAAAGCTACTCAGGACCTGTTGATCGGACTTTAAAGCGATCTGCCGTTTTTCCGAAAGATAGAACGATAGCAGAGGCAATTGAAACTCTCAGCGAAAAGATCGAAGACGTTGAGACTTCAATTCAATCAATGTTAGTATTTGATGTCGCAGTGGATGCGAAGCTTAGCGAAGGTGATGCCGAAAGGCTTCGGCATGTCTATGATATTTTATCATCAGTCCGCCCATACGAGGCAGAGCGAATGTTCGATACTTTACGCCGTCTCTCTCAAAGTAAATAACCCCCTCACCGCCCCCTTTTCCCCAATTCAAACGCCCGCATCTTCTCGCGCAGCCTTGCCCGCGCCTCACGCTCCAGATCGGCCTCCTCCACCGCCCCCTCACCCAGCGAGGCAGCATCCGCCCCCCAGATCGGGCGCTCGGCCTCCTGCTCCTCCTCCCGAAACAGCGCCATCGTATCCGCCCCCCGGATCACCCCCGCCAACCGGGCATGCATATAGCTCCGCAGCACATCGTTGATCCGCGGCCCATAGCCCGTGCCCATCGACCGAAAGAACTTCACCACATCGCGGTCCAACCGCAGCGTGACCCGTTCGGTCGGCTGGCGATCCGCCCTCTGGGCGATTTCATGCCATTCGGCGGGAATGCGGCTCGTCGCCTCAATCGTCTGATGCAGGTCCCATTCCAGCCGCCGCATCGCCTCGGCCATGTAAAAGTAACTCGCCCGTTCCCGCGCGGTCACTCCTCGCAAGGCCCTGCTAAGGGGTCCATCTTGGGCCAATCTTGCGCCCATCCTCCCCCGATCCCCCCGCAAATCCCTTACCCCAGCGTCCGCACGGGGGGTGTACGCAGGGTGTACGGGGGGTGACACCCCTTTTTGCGGCCTCCACCCACCCCCTGAGTCCCGCGCGCCACACCCAAGCCCCCAGATCACGGGCCGCGATTTGCCCCCTAGCCGAGATACGCCCCTTGCCCCTATAGTCTGTGGATAACAGCCCGGAACCCACCGGGATTAGAGGCAGGCACAACGATCACAAGCAAGGGAGGGGGCCATGCGCTGCCCGTTCTGCGGCAATATCGACACTCAGGTGAAGGATTCCCGCCCCGCCGAAGACCACGTCGCCATCCGTCGCCGCCGTTTCTGCCCCGCCTGCGGCGGCAGATTTACCACCTATGAAAGGGTGCAGTTGCGCGACCTCGTGGTAATTAAGTCCTCGGGAAAACGCGAAGATTTTGACCGTGACAAGCTCGAACGCTCCATCCGCATCGCCATGCAAAAGCGCCCGATCGATCCCGAACGGATCGACCAGATGATCTCTGGCATCGTGCGCAGGCTGGAATCCTTGGGCGAAACCGATATTCCCAGCCGCACGATCGGCGAGATTGTCATGGAAAGCCTCGCCCGGATCGACACCGTCGCCTATGTCCGTTTCGCCAGCGTTTACAAGAACTTCCAAGCCGCCGACGATTTCGATAAATTCGTAAGCGAACTCAGGCCCCAAGACAAAGCCGACGAGTGAGCACGGAAGAAGACCACCGCCACATGGCCCATGCCCTCGCGCTCGCCGCGCGCGGGCTTGGGCGCACATGGCCCAATCCGGCAGTCGGTTGCGTGATCGTGCGGGATGGCCGCATCTTGGGCCGCGGCTGGACCCAACCGGGTGGCAGACCCCACGCCGAACGCATGGCGCTGGATCAGGCGGGGGATGCAACAGGCGCCACCGTCTATGTCACGCTGGAACCCTGCGCCCACCACGGCGCCACCCCTCCTTGTGCCGAGGCACTCGTCACCGCCCGCCCCGCCCGCGTCGTCACCGCCCTCACCGACCCCGACCCCCGCGTCTCGGGCCGTGGCCACGCCCTCTTGCGCGCAGCGGGGATCACGGTCACCGAAGGCATCCGCGCAGAGGAGGCCACGCGCCTGAATGCAGGCTTTCTCAAGCGGTTGCGCGAAGGCTTGCCCTTCCTCACGCTCAAACTCGCCACCACAGTTGATGGTCGGATCGCCACCGCCACAGGCGAAAGTCGCTGGATCACGGGGCTGGAGGCACGCCGCGCGGTGCATCAGATGCGCCTGACCCATGACGCCGTTCTGGTCGGCGCAGGCACAGCAAGGGCCGATGACCCCGACCTCACCGCGCGCGACATCGGGGCCAGCCACCAACCCCTGCGCCTTCTTCTGGACCGCCGCCTTTCGCACAGCCCCGACAGCCGCTTGGGCCGCACCGCGAAGGACCATCCCGTCTGGCTCCTTCACAGCGCCTCTGCCCCGCCAGATCGCATCGCGTCATGGAAAGCCACCCATGCGCGCCTGCTGCAAGTCCCCGAAGCAGAAGGTCATCTCGACCTGACTGACTGCCTCAGACGGCTCGCAGACGAGGGCCTCACCCGCATCCTCTGCGAAGGTGGCGGCACCCTCGCCGCAGCCCTTCTCAAGGCTGGCCTTGCGGATGACCTGATCCAATTCACCGCAGGCAAGGCCATCGGCAGCGAAGGCATGCCGGCCCTTGGCCCCCTCGGCCTCGAAACCCTCGCCGACAGCCCCCGCTTCCGGCTCCTCGATCAGCGCCGGATCGGCACCGATCTCCTCGCCCACTGGACCCGCGCCTGATCCTTCATCTTGGCCAAAATACTCCGGGGTTAGCCGCGCGAGCGGCGAAGGGGCAGCGCCCCTTCCCGGAGCGGGCGGCCGCAGGGCCGCGCGCGACAGATCGCATGCGGGCCTGTCCCCGACAGGCCCGCGCCGCAAAATTATCAGCCGTCGAACAACTCGCCCTGACCGGGCAACCGCGGGGCCTCTAGCCCCAGATGCCGCCAGGCCTTGGCCCCCAGCATTCGCCCGCGTGGGGTGCGCTGGATCAGGCCCTGCTGCAAAAGGTAGGGCTCGATCACCTCTTCAATCGCGTCCCGCGGCTCACTCAACGCCGCGGCAATGGTTTCCACTCCCACCGGGCCGCCCCCGTAATTCTCTGCCAAAAGAACAAGATAGCGGCGATCCGCGCCATCAAGGCCAAGGTTGTCAACCCCAAGCCGCGTCAGCGCGCGATCCGCAAGCGCGCGGCTGATCCGGCCGCCTTCCTCCACCAGTGCAAAATCCACCACGCGCCGCAACAGCCGCCCGGCAATGCGCGGCGTGCCGCGCGCGCGCCGCGCGATCTCGCGGCAGCCATCGGGTTCCGCCGTCACACCCAAAAGCCGCGCGCCACGGGTGACGATCTCGTTCAACTCATCCTCGGAATAGAATTGCAGCCGGGTCGGGATGCCGAAACGATCCCGCAAAGGCGTGGTCAGCAGGCCAAGCCGCGTGGTCGCCCCCACCAGTGTAAAGGGTTGCAGGTCGATCCGCACTGTGCGCGCGGCCGGCCCTTCGCCGATCACAAGGTCCAGCGCGAAATCCTCCATCGCGGGGTAGAGCACCTCCTCCACCACCGGGCTGAGCCTGTGAATTTCATCGATGAACAGCACATCGCGCGGCTCGAGGTTCGTCAGGATCGCCGCAAGATCGCCCGGTTTGGCCAAAACGGGGCCAGAGGTCATGCGGAACCCGACCCCCAATTCCCGCGCCATGATCTGCGCCAGTGTCGTCTTGCCAAGGCCGGGCGGGCCATGAAACAGCGTGTGGTCCATCGCCTCGCCCCGCATCCGCGCCGCTTCGATAAAGACGCGCAGATTGGCCCGCGCCTCATGCTGGCCGATGAATTCCTCCAGGCCCTGCGGGCGCAGGGCGCGGTCGGCATCTTCGGGCAGACGGTCGGGGCGAAGGGCGGGATCGGGCTGGCTCATGCGCGAACATTCCCTGAACGCAGGCGGCTTGGCAAGAGCGGATCAGGCCCGTTGAGGCGCGGATACGCCCAACTCAGGCCCAAGGGCCAGACTTGCCGCGCCCAACACGGGGAACCGAGCTTTGGGCAACCGGGCCACCCACCTGCCCCACCATCGCCTCCAGCGCGGCGATGCGATTGGCGGTGTTGGGATGGGTGGAAAACAGCTTGTCATGCGCATGGGCATGCAAGGGGTTGATGATGAACATATGCGCAATCGCGGGGTTACGCTCGGCCGCGTTCATGTCGATCCCCTTGGCGAAGGCCTCGATCTTGCGCAAGGCCCCCGCAAGCCACAGGGGGTTGCCGCAAATCTCGGCACCCACCCGATCCGCCTCATATTCGCGCGAGCGGGAAATCGCCATTTGCACCAAGGCCGCGGCAAGGGGCGCAAGGATCATCAGCGCAATCGTCCCGATCAACCCGCCGGGCCTGTCACGGTCGCCACCAAAAAACAGCGCGAAATTGGCCAACATGGAAATCGCGCCTGCAAAGGTCGCGGTGATCGTCATGATCAGCGTGTCGCGGTTGCGGATATGGGCCAGTTCATGCGCCATCACCGCCGCGACCTCGTCCTCCGTCAGGCGGCGCAAAAGGCCTGTGGTCGCGGCCACGGCGGCATTGGCGGGGTCGCGGCCCGTGGCAAAGGCATTGGGCTGATCGGTTTCAATGACATAGACCTTGGGGCGCGGCATCCCCGCCCCATCAGCCAGGCGGTTGACCATCTGCACAAGGCCGGGCGCCGTGCGTTCATCCACCTGACGCGCGCCCGACATGGACAGAACCGCCTTGTCGGAATTCCAGTAGCCGATCAGGTTCATCCCTGCGGCCACGACAAGCGCGATCACCGCGCCCCCGGCGCCACCCAGCATCGCGCCAAGGCCCATGAACAGCGCGGTCATGGCAGCCATCAACATGAAGGTCTTTGCATATCCTGTCATAGCGCGCCCTCTGCATCTCTGCTTGTGCCCCCTGAATATGGGGTCAAGGCAGGGCGCTGCCAAGACAGCAAGGCAAGGGGGAAAAGGACGCGCGGATGGCCTGTAAGCCGGATTCTGTCCCGGGGTTGCCCCCTTGGATGACCATTCCTCTGGCCCCGCGGTTACCCACGGGGTCTAGCTGCCAACCCGGGCCTCTGGGCTGAAGCATCCCTGCGGAGGTCTCTGCCGTTGCCCCCGGCTTGCGCCTTCGGCTGTCGCAGACCTTTCCGCGCAAGGCCCCTATTCGGCATTGCTCCGGGTGGGGCTTGCCGTGCCGGTCCTGTTGCCAGTCCCGCGGTGGGCCTTACCCCACCGTTTCACCATTGCCCTGCATGCAGGGCTGTCTCTTCTCTGTGGCGCTTTCCCTGGGGTTGCCCCCGCCGGGCGTTACCCGGCACCCTTGCTTCATGGAGTCCGGACTTTCCTCGCACCTCGTTGCCAAGGCACGCGGTCATCCAGCCATCCGCGCGGAGTTGCGCTTACGCCCCCACCGCGCGCAGGTCAACGGGAAAGCGTTACAGGAAAGCGCACAGCAAGGTCTTGGGCAAGGGCCAGATCGGTACCATCCACCTGGCCAGAGGCCCAAGGGCGAAAGCGCAGGCGAAAGGCGCGCAGGATGTCCGCCGGGGTGATCGTGGCATCAGGCAGCGGATAGCCAAAGGCATGGGCCGCGATCAGAAAGATGTCCTCGGAAGGCTTTGGCAAAGGCCCTGTCACCTCTGGCCAGACCGAAAGCCCCTGCCGGGCAAGCCTGTGCCAATCAAACCTCGGCCCCGGATCACCCTTGCGCGCGGGGGCCATGTCGGAATGCGCAATCACCCGATGCGGCGCGATGGACCACCGCGCCATCAGGCCCGCAAGCAGCGCCTCCAACGCCGCCATCTGCGCGGCGGCAAAGGGATGGTCGCCCCGGTTGGCAAGTTCGATCCCGATGGAATGGCTGTTCACATCCGTGATCCCCGCCCATTCCCCCGCGCCCGCATGCCAAGCGCGGCACTCCTCGGCCACGAGGGCCTCTGTCGCGCCTGTCTCGTCAATCAGCCAATGGGCCGAGACTTCGGCGGAGGCGTCACAAAGCCGCGCGCGCGCCTCTGCCGCCGTTGGCATGGCCGTGTAATGCAAAACGATCAGCGAGGGGCTTGCGCCCCCGCGCCGTTCCCCAAAGTTCGGGGAGGGCAGACTCACCGGATGCGGAAAGGCGACGGGTCCCAGCCGCAGGCATAGCCATCGCCATCGGGGTCGAGACCGAGACGGTCACGGTCAGGTCCGCCGCGGCTTAGGAATTCCTGCTGCGCCAGATCGGGCGAAGCAAAGCGCGCACAGGCCCCTTGGCTGTTCGACAGGCCAAAAGACGACCGGCGGTAAAGTTGCGTCCCCACTGGATGGGTGGTTGCCAAGGCATAATCCACCACATTCGGCCCCAGCTCACCGGGCCGGGTTGGCAGCGCACCAGGCGGGATCACCACATATTGCGCGCGATTTCGGGCGATGCGTTCCGCATCGCTTTCAATCGTTTCGCGCTGCGACACGGCGTTGAAATCGTTTTCATCCGAAATCCCGGCCGGGCGGGCGTGAATCATCTCGCCGCTCTGTTCCTGAATCGTCATCGGCGCATTGCCCCGCGGACGGCTGGCCTCTGTCCCAACCATTGGCACATTGGCAGCCATCTCGGTTGATGTTGTCCCAATCACCGCAGCGGCCACCGGGGCCGATCCAATGACCGACCCTGTCCCCGGCTGTGCGCCAAAGGGCGGTGGCGAACCGGCAGGTGCTCCGCCAAGTCGCCCATCCGCACGATCGATCGCAGCACCGACGACATCGGTGGAAAAGCCCGCCGATGGCGGAACGATCGGAGCAGGACGCGTCGCGGCGAGTTCGCGTTCGCGCAGATAGTTGTCATAGGACGCCGCGCTATCGGGAACGACCGGCGCACAGGCCGCAAGAGCGAGTGCAGAGACAGTCAAGGCAACGAGCAGGCGCATGTCAGATCAACCGCAGTTCAGGATTCGGCCTTGGCAGTTACCACCATTTCGTAGGCTTTGCCACAAAGCCCGCTGCACGCTCCAGCACATAGGCGTGATTTAGCAGATCGGCCTCCTGCCATGGCCGCCCGATCAGTTGCAGGCCCAAGGGCAGACCCTTGGCATCCAGCCCCACAGGCACTGCCACACCGGGCAGACCAGCAAGGTTCAAGGTCACGGTAAAGACGTCGTTCAGATACATCTCGACCGGGTCACTGCCCCCCTGCTCGCCAAGGCCAAAGGCCGAAGACGGTGTCGTGGGGGCGAGGATCGCGTCGATCCCCTCGGCAAAGACCGTATCGAAATCGCGCTTGATCAGCGCGCGAACCTTGCGGGCGCGGTTGTAATAGGCGTCATAGAACCCGGCGGACAGCACATAAGTGCCTGCCATGATCCGGCGCTGCACCTCTGGGCCAAAACCCTCGGCGCGGGTCTTTTCATACATCTCGGTGATGCCATCGCCCTGTGCCAGTTGCGCGCGGTGGCCATAGCGCACCCCATCATAGCGGGCGAGGTTCGACGACGCCTCGGCCGGGGCAATCACGTAATAGGCGGGCAGCGCGTATTTCGTATGGGGCAGCGAGATATCCACCACCTCGGCACCTGCATCGCGCAACATGTCCATGCCACGGTCCCACAGCGCCGCAATCTCGGCCGGCATCCCATCCAGTCGATATTCACGCGGGATGCCGATTTTCTTGCCGCGAATGTCACCCGTCAGCGCGGCTTCGAAATCCGGCACGGGGATATCGGCGCTGGTCGAATCCTTCGGGTCATGGCCCGCCATCGCGCCCAGCATGATCGCCGCATCGCGGACCGATTTCGTCATCGGCCCCGCCTGATCGAGCGAGGAAGCATAGGCCACGATGCCCCAGCGGCTGACACGGCCATAGGTCGGCTTGATGCCGGTGATCCCGCAGAAAGCCGCAGGCTGGCGGATCGATCCGCCGGTATCGGTGCCCGTGGCCGCGATGCAGAGGTCAGCCGCCACCGCCGCAGCAGACCCGCCCGAGGAGCCGCCAGGGGTCAGCTTGCGCCCGTCCACCTTCCACGGGTTCACCGCCGCGCCATAGCAGGAGGATTCGTTGGAACTGCCCATGGCGAATTCGTCCATGTTCAGCTTGCCCAGCATCACCGCACCTGCCGCCCAAAGCTGCGCGGTCACCGTGGATTCGTATTCGGGGCGGAACCCGGAAAGGATATTCGAGGCCGCCTGCGTGGGCACACCTTTGACCGCGAAAAGGTCTTTGATGCCCACAGGAATCCCGCACATCGCGGGCGCATCGCCCGCCTTGATCCGCGCATCCGCCGCGCGGGCCTGTTCCAAGGCAAGCTCGGGTGTCTTATGGACAAAGGCATTCAGCCCGTCGCCCGCATCCATCGCGGTCAGACAGGACATGGTCAGGTCCACCGCCGAAAGCGTGCCCTTGCGCAGCGCGTCGCGCGCCTCCGAAATCGTCAGGCTATTCGCGTTCATTCCACCACCTTCGGCACGGCAAAGAACCCCTCGCGCGCATCGGGCGCGTTCTTCAGCACCGCCGCCTGCATATTGCCATCGGTCACCACATCGGCCCGCCGCTTCAGCCGCATCGGCGTGACGCCGGTCATCGGCTCTATCCCCGTCACATCCACTTCATTCAATTGTTCCATGAAGCCAAGGATGGAGGACAGCTTTTCGGCAAGCGCGGGCAGTTCCGCCTCGTCCACGCGGATGCGGGCGAGTTTGGCCACCTTGCGGGCGGTATCGGTGTTGATGGACATGGGGTTTCCCTTCCTTCACTGCGCCCCCGTTTAGCCCCCCGCCCCCCGCGCCGCAAGGGTCTGGCAGGACAAGCCCTGACCGGGCAGCGGCAGAACGAGCTTGGACAAGCGGCCCATCCGTCCTAAACCCACGGGTTCAAAATATTTCAGGAAGGAAAACCACATGAAGATCACATGGCTGGGCCATTCGGGCTTTCGGATCGAGGTGGAAACGGCAGTTCTGCTGATTGACCCGTGGCTGGACGGCAACCCGATGTTCCCAAGTGACCGGCGGGCCGAGGCCATCGCGGGCACGACCCATATCCTTCTGACCCATGGCCATGGCGACCATTCCTCGAGCGTGGTGGCGCTATCGAAGGAAATCGGCGCGCCGATCGTCGGCATCTATGATTTGATGAGCCATCTGGCCGAAAAAGACGGGGTCGAGGTCATCGGCTTTAACAAGGGTGGCACAGTCACACTGAATGGGGCCAAGGTGACCATGGTCAACGCGGCCCATTCCTCCTCTATCGGCGGCAAGGATGGCCCGGTCTATGCCGGGGCCGAGGCGGGCTTCATGATCGCGGGCGAAGGCGAGACGATCTATGTCTCGGGCGATACCGACATCATGGCCGATATGGAATGGATGGCCGATTACCACAAGCCAGGCATCGGCATCCTGTCGGCGGGCGGGCATTTCACCATGGATATGGACCGCGCCGCCTATGCCGCGCGGCGCTATTTCAAATTCCACACGGTCATTCCCTGCCACTATCGCACCTTCCCGGCACTTGCGCAGGATGCCGCCGCGCTCAAGGCGGGTCTGCCCCCCGGCGTGCGGGTGATCGAACCCGAGGTCTTGGAACCCATCGGCTTCTGAAACCAAGACGCCGCCGGGCAACCGGCGGCGTCTTCAGTTCCAGACGGGTGCGACGGTCAATGCGTCCAAGCACCCTTGCGGTCGGTGGCAAAGTTTTCGCCATAGCCGCGCGGGCGGATCACGGGCTTGCGCGTCTTGGGCTGCACCAGATCGTAGTCGATGCCCTTGGATTTGGCATAGGCCTCTGCCGCCTCTTGCGTTTCGAACCGCAATTTTACTTGCGTTTGCGTATCACCAGAGGAGGTCCAGCCCATCAAGGGGTCAACCTCACGTGCCGAGGCGGGGGCGAATTCAAGCACCCAAGTCTTGGTCTTGGCGGAACCGGACTGCATCGCGGTCCGGGCGGGCTGATAGATGCGGGCGCGCATGGAATCCTCCGGAAATTTGCGCCTATATGGGGGATAATCCCCATTGGGTTCAAGCGGCAAAGGCGCGCAGTCTGCGATCACTGCCGGACCAAAACCAGCATCAGATAGCGGTTGTAATGGCAAAAGATTTCCGCCGTGCGCGTCTTTTCCGTGAGGCGCTGCCACAAAGCCTTGCGCCTCCGTGCCGGGATGACTGCCGTCAGAAACCGCGACAGCGCCCAATGGCTGCGGGGCCGCTTGACCCGCAACTCTGCATCCACCCGCTTCAGCGCAAGACCAAAGACATTGAACAACCCCTGTTCCAGATCGATCGACGGCGCGACGCTTTCGGTCACGTCTTCTTCGTGCCGCGTCTCAAACGGCAAGTCCGAAAGCGTGGTGCGAAAGGCAGAAAGCCTGTGCCCGCCACCGGGCTGCGGCCCATGCTTGGCACGGCCCTGATAGGCCTCTGTCCGAAAGCAATCGGCAATCACCACAGCCCCACCCGGAACAAGAAGATCAAGACAGCGCGGCAAGCCCTTATCCAGCGGAATATACTGAAAACTTTCTGAAAAAAGACACAGATCGAAAGGCCCCTTCCCAGCGTAATCCTCGAACAGACATTCATGCACGACCGCCTCCGGCGCCGCCTCCCGGCAACGCGCAGCAAGTTCGGCAGATGGCACCACGATCTCGACCCGATGGCCCAAGGCGATCAGTTTGGCCGCCGTCACCCCGGCCCCGCCCCCGATATCAAGGATCCGCAATGGACCGGGGGGCAGCAGACCAAACAGCTTTTCCGTATAGGCATCTTGGGCGCGGCGCAGATTGCCTGCAACAACATCAAGCCCGTCCCAAAGCCCATAATGCAAGTTGCCCGCCCCCGTCAGCCATGTGACGAAGGCAACCCCGGTATCAAGGCCGATGGCCCGTGTATCGATCTTCTGCGACATAGCGATGGCCTAGCGCAACTCGAACCGCGCGACAATCGCCTGCTTGAACCTGCCGCCTATCGGATCAAATCTGTTGCGCTGAGAAGGGAATCGCCATGCCCCACAACAACACCAACGCGCTGACCGAACGGCCCGAGGTGCTGACCCGCCCCAAGCTGGAAGGCGGGCGGCGCTTTGTGCTCAATACCCCCTTCACTCCGGCGGGCGATCAGCCCACAGCGATTGCCGAACTCGCCGCCGGTGTGCTGGCAGGGGAACGCAATCAGGTGCTTCTGGGCGCGACAGGCACAGGCAAGACATTCACCATGGCCAAGGTGATCGAAGAAACCCAACGCCCCGCCATCATCCTTGCGCCGAACAAAACATTGGCTGCCCAGCTTTACGGCGAATTCAAAGGCTTCTTCCCCGATAACGCGGTGGAATATTTCGTTTCCTACTACGATTACTATCAGCCCGAAGCCTATGTGCCGCGGTCTGACACCTATATCGAGAAGGAAAGCCAGATCAACGAACAGATCGACCGGATGCGCCATTCGGCCACCCGCGCGCTTCTGGAGCGTGATGACGTCATCATCGTGGCCTCTGTTTCTTGTATTTATGGCATCGGGTCGGTCGAAACCTATTCGGCCATGACCCAAGACCTGATCGCGGGCCAGATGTATGACATGCGCAAGGTGATGGCCGAATTGATCGCCCAGCAATACCGCCGCAACGATCAGGCGTTCCAGCGGGGGTCCTTCCGCGTGCGCGGCGATGTGCTGGAACTCTGGCCTGCCCACCTTGAGGACCGCGCCTGGCGGTTCAGCTTCTTTGGCGAGGAATTGGAGTCGATCCTCGAATTCGATCCGCTGACAGGACAAAAGACCGGGTCGATGCCGCAGATCCGCATCTATGCCAACAGCCACTACGTCACCCCCCGCCCCACGATGCAGCAGGCCATCCAAGGCATCAAACGCGAGTTGCGCCAAAGGCTTGACCAGTTGGTGAACGAAGGAAAACTGCTCGAGGCACAACGTCTGGAACAGCGCACGAATTTCGATCTTGAAATGCTGGAGGCAACCGGCGTCTGCAACGGGATCGAAAACTATTCCCGCTATCTGACAGGCCGCGCGCCGGGCGAACCGCCGCCCACGCTCTTCGAATTTATCCCCGACAATGCAATTGTCTTTGCCGATGAAAGCCATGTCTCCGTGCCCCAGATCGGCGGCATGTATCGCGGCGACTACCGGCGCAAGTTCACGCTGGCCGAACACGGCTTCCGCCTGCCCTCTTGCATGGACAACCGCCCCCTGAAGTTCGAGGAATGGGATGCCATGCGCCCGCAATCGGTCTTCGTCTCCGCCACCCCCGCCGCGTGGGAGATGGAACAGGCCGGCGGCGTCTTTGCCGAACAGGTGATTCGTCCGACTGGCCTGCTGGACCCGGTGGTGGAAATTCGCCCCGTCGAGATGCAGGTGGATGACCTTTTGGACGAAATCCGCAAGGTCGCGGCCCAAGGCTTGCGCGTTCTGGTCACCACATTGACCAAGCGCATGGCCGAGGACCTGACGGAATACTTTCATGAACAGGGTATCCGCATCCGCTATATGCATAGCGATATCGACACGATCGAACGGATCGAAATCCTGCGCGACCTGCGCCTTGGCGCCTTCGACGTGCTGGTGGGCATCAACCTTTTGCGCGAGGGGTTGGACATCCCCGAATGTGGCCTCGTGGCGATCCTGGATGCCGATAAGGAAGGCTTCCTGCGTTCTGAAACCTCGCTCATCCAGACGATCGGCCGCGCCGCCCGCAATGCCGAAGGTCGGGTCATCATGTACGCCGACCGGATCACTGGCAGCATGGAACGCGCGCTTGCCGAAACCAACCGTCGCCGCGCCAAGCAGATCGCCTATAATGAGGCGCACGGCATCACCCCGACGACGGTCAAGAAGAATGTCGAGGATGTCCTGGCCGGGCTATGGCAGGGCGATACCGATATGGCCCGTGTCACGGCAAAGGTCGACAAGCCGATGGTCGGATCGAACCTCGCTGCCCATCTGGATGCCTTGCGCGCCCAGATGCGCAAGGCTGCCGAAAATCTGGAATTCGAGGAAGCCGCCCGCCTGCGGGATGAGGTGAAGCGGCTAGAGGCGGTGGAACTCGCCGTGGCGGACGACCCGCTTGCGCGTCAGTCGGCTGTCGAAGAGGCGGTGGAGGATGCCCAAAAGATGCGCGGCAGGTCTACTGCTGGCCGCGCGGGTCAACGCGGCGGCAACAAACGCCGTCGTTGATGCCCAGCCGACCCTGTAGGTCCGGCGCATTCCCTGCGCCCCTTCATCTTGGCAAAAATACTCGCGGGAGGGGTCCGGGGAGGGCAGACAGCCCTCCCCGGGGGTATATCCAAGAGAGATTGGTGTCGGGCAGACAGCCCTTCCCGGGGCAAATCAAGAAGAGTGCGGGCGGGCAAAACGGGCACTCTCAACCGTGCCAGCCTTCAGACTTGGGTCTATCAGACCTTTTCCAGCATTCGCCCCAGTACGCGCCCGCCCAGAAGATGGAGGTGATAGTGCGGCACTTCCTGCATTCCATGTTCGCCGGCATTGGCAATCGCCCGAAAGCCCTCCCCCGGACGCAGGCCTGTCATCGCGCAAATCTGCGCGACAGTGCGATGGAAATCGGTGATCTCCTCGGCACTCGCATTGGCCGAAAAATCGGCAAGGTCCACATAAGCCCCCTTAGGGATGACCAGCACATGCACGGGGGCCTGCGGCGCGATATCGTGAAAGGCCAAAGTGTGGGCACTTTCCATTACCGTGCGGTTGGGGATCTCGCCCCGAAGGATGCGGGCAAAGATATTCATCGGATCATAAGCCAAGGGTCAGTCCTCAATCGACGAAAAGATACTCGGTTGCTGCGATCTCGCGCGCCTTGTCCACCGGGATATCAAGGAATTCCGCAAGAGGCACGGTGTTTTCATCCACGCTGGCGCTCTCGCGGATGCGGTGCAACCCTTTGAAGCCCGCATCGCGGATGCGATCGCTTTCAAATTTCACATCATAGCGGATCGTCGGCAAAAGCCGGTCTATCGTTTCCTGTGGCGTTCGATCCCCTGCCAGCCCCACCCGCCGGGCATGGCCGATCAGATAGTCGTCGGTGAAGTTGCACTCCACCTCAAGCAAGCGGACAACGGCCTTGTCGTTATAGAAATCCTGCATCAGATCCACATTGGCAGGGTCGATGCAGAAGATAAGCTTGTCCGTTTCCCAATAGTCATAGAGCATCCGCACCAGGGCGCGGCGATGGCGCGTCCGCTTTTCCAATGTGGATTGGATTCCGCCCAGATCGGGCAAAGGCGTCCCTGCCTCGTTGAACAGGTAATCCACCGCGGGCAGATTGGTAACCTGCCGGACGCGCTCGACCAGCCGTTTGGCCACATGCCATTTCTTGCAGGTGACCATCATCAATTGGCGTTCCCGCCCAATGGAACTCTCGCGTTCCCAAAACCGCGGCGCGAACCGTCGCCCGATCCTTCCCCGCCCCGTCAGGAAACGAAACAGGCTTCGTCCCTCATTCGAAATCTGAAAGCGTGTGCCTGTCGATGTATAAAGCCGCCCAAGCCGTTCC
This sequence comes from Cypionkella sp., assembly GCA_025458085.1. GTDB lineage: Bacteria > Pseudomonadota > Alphaproteobacteria > Rhodobacterales > Rhodobacteraceae > Pseudotabrizicola. The sequence goes on from JALOTC010000013.1 coordinate 14,933, forward strand.
TTCAGATCCTGCGCATCAGGGCTGATTTTCCGGGCAAAAAGATAGTCCTGGCTCAGCAGCATGTCATAATGGTCGTTGTAGAACGTGACCGGCATGCCGTAATCGGTGAACATCAGAAAGGTCAGCGTGCGGGACCGGATTTCATGCTCTGGCACCAAATGGCGCACCAAAGTCTGAAAAAACGTCTCGTCCGGGATCCATGTCGTGCGGAAAAACCGCATCACATCGCGGCGGCGTTTACTGAACTCCAGCAGCATCTCGACCGTGCGCCGACGCAAACACCACCACTGCGAACCGATCTGCATCTGAAGATCAGCAGGCACCTTGCGGGTTAGCCCCAGTTTGCGCTGCACACCCATCGATCTGTAGAACCAAACCTTGTTCGACCTTTCGTTGAACCAATGGCGATAGATCAGCCGCTCTTCCTTGATCCCGGTCTTGATCCAATCGGAATTGAAGAAATCCACGCTTTCGATGAAATCCGCATCATCGCGATCCAAAAAGGCATGGGCATATTCCGCCGACTTGATCGGCATGCAGTCGCCCGACATCATGTAGAAATGCGTGGCACGCGGGAACGCGGCCTCGGCGGCGCGTACGGCCATGAGCGAGGCTTCAACGAGGCTCCACTCCCCCCAGCCGCATTTTACGCGGCGCGGGGTGAAGATGACACCTGCATTATCGGACAGGGCAGAGACAATCTTTTGGTAATCCGCCAGCGGCGCGCGTCCATCGTAATGGATCGCGACGAAATCACCCGCAGCAGTGAGGCGCCCGGCTTGCGCGATCACGCCCTCCGGGTCCTTGTGGGTCAGCAGGATATAGGCGATTTTTGCCATTCAGCGCACTGGTTCCGCGGCATACGAGTCACTTGGACCATAAATAGCGCGATCGCGCGTTGAAAAGACAGAATTGATTTGCAAGGGTCGCGCCAGACTGGCCAGACCGGTCGTCAAGTGGACGGAGAGTGACATGGGTTTTCCTGGAACATGGATGACGGAAAGCGAAAGCATGGTCTATCGGGTCGTGCCGAAATGCGCCTGTTCGACGATTGGCCAGATCATGTTCTATTCCGACCATGGCCGCTTTTTTGAGGGTGACATCCACGACTCCACCGCGGGCCTGCACAAATGGGCACAGGAGGCAAGTCAGCCGCTCATCGAGGCGAATGTAAAGGCGCACAAGAGCTTTGCCTTCACCTGTGTGCGCAACCCCTTCACGCGGATCCTGTCGTCCTTTTTTGACAAGATCGCAGGCATCCAGCGCAACGGCAAACGCTATCGCGGCAATTTGGTCCCCCAACTGGCGCAGAAATACGGGGTAGAAGTGGGCAGCCCCGAAGACGGGTTCCAGTTCGATCAGATCAAGAGCTTTCGCCGCTTTCTTCTTTTCGCGCGCGATACCATCCGCTGGAAAAAGCCGATGGAGCCGGACATCCACTGGTCTGCTATGTCGGGCCATATCTCGACCTTCATCTGCAACGGGGGCAGATACGACCACATCTTCTTTACGGAAAAGTTCAACGAAGGCATGCAGGTGGTGATCGACAGCACCAAGCTGCGCCATAAGGTGGACCTCAAGAAAATCCCCCGTTTCAACGAAAGCGAAGGCCATGGGCCAAAGCGGCTGCATCCGGTGGAAGATTACTTCGACGACCTTTCCATGCATCTGGTGTGGGAAATCTACAAACGCGATTTCCAACTGTTCAAATACGATTTCGAAAACCCGGGCAACAAAATGCCAAAGGGAGAAATCGATCTGGACGAGGTTCACGCCAAACTGGGCAACTAGGGATTTTCTCGGTCACGCGACATGGTCGCGTCACCCGCACGGCCTAACTTGCTCTTCGTAAAGACGAGGATAGGACGCGGGACATGGATCAGGTCATCATCATGGGTTCTGGCCCCGGGGTTTTGCGCGCCCAGGGTTGGACCAAGGCCCCTGATCAGTTGTTGGTCGCCATCAACAACGCTTGGCGTGTGCGGCCAGATTGGGATTGGCTGATCCATCCAGAGGATTTTCCCGAAGAGCGTCGGCCAAAAGCGATTGACCAGCACCAGCGCATTGCCACGGCATCAGTGTATGTTCCGGTGCAGAACAGCTTCGGTGGCTTTGTCTATGCTGGTGGGACGATGGCATTCACCTCGGCCTACTGGGCACTTGGCGCGCTTCGCCCCCGAGTGATCGCCATGATTGGCTGTGACATGGTCTATCCCGTCACGGGCCACACGCATTTCTATGGCACGGGCGAGGCAGATCCGCTGCGTCCTGACATTACCCTGCGCAGGCTTGAGGCGAAGTCAGCCCGTTTGATGGTCTTGGCGGCCGCGCAGGGCTGCGCGATGGTCAACCTGTCGACGGCCGAAGAAAGCCGCCTGCTTTACCCCCGCATGTCGCGTGCCGATCTGGCGCAGGCAAAACCCCGCTCGTACGATCCTGCTGCGGTGGCGGCCGCGCTGACGGCAGAGGCAGAGGCGGGCTATATGGTTGTTTCCGGCCGTTATTGGGAGGAGGAGACGCGTTTCGATCCAGCCGTGATTGACCGGATCGATGCGCTTTGGCTTGAGGCCGCAGAGACCGGCCTCAGATCAGACCCTGCTTGCGAAACAGCGCCTTCAGATCGGTTTCGGGCCGGGCGCCGAAATGGCTGATGACTTCAGCCGCCGCGGCGCAGCCCATGCGCCCGGCGACCTGAAGGCTTTGCCCTGTCGCCATCCCATAGATGAAGCCTGCCGCGAATTGATCCCCCGCACCGGTCGCATCGACCGGCACCACGCGGTTCACGGGCACGGTCACCATCTCGTCGCCACGCACAAGAATGACCTCCTCGCCTGACCGGGTGCAGACGACCAGCCCAGACTCCGCCGCCGCCTGCTCCAGCGCAGCGGAAAGGTCGGTCTGATAGAGCGAGGACCATTCGTGTTCATTCCCGATCACATAATCGAGTTCCTTGACCAGACGACGAAAATCGTCGCGGTGCCGATCCACGCAAAAAGGGTCTGACAAGGCAATGCCCGCCTTGCCGCCTTGGCTCCGACACAGCCGGGCGGCGCGTTCGAACGCCTCTTTGCCCTTGGGCTTGTCGTAGAGATAGCCTTCAAGAAACAGGATCTCGGCCTCTCCGGCCACGTCGCCCGCTACATCCTCGGGGCCAAGTTCAGAGGAAATGCCCAGATAGGTGTTCATCGACCGTTCGCCATCGGGCGAGACAAAGATCATCGACCGCGAGGTCGGCAGATCGCCCCCCGCCACCGGGGCATTGACGAAATCGGTTCCGCCTTCGGCCATGGACCGGGCGTAAAAGCGGCCCAAAGCATCGTCATGCACCCGCCCGATGAAGGCCGTGGTCAGGCCCAGATTGCCAAGCCCCGCGAGCGTATTGGCGACCGATCCTCCGGGGGCCTGCGTGCGGTCTTTCATCGCGGCATAAAGCAATTCGCCCCGCTCACGTTCGACAAGTTGCATGATCCCCTTCTCGATCCCCATGAGTTCGAGAAAGCTGTCATCCACCGGAGACAGCACATCCACGAGGGCGTTGCCGATGCCTACGGCCTGATATTTCTTCATGTCGTCTTGTCCTCGAACTGGCACCACTCGGAAATCGGGCAGATGGCGCATTTGGGTTTGCGGGCCACGCAGATATACCGGCCATGCAGGATCAGCCAGTGATGCGCGTGAATCTGGAATTCGGCTGGCACATGATCTTCGATCGCGCGCTCTACCTGATCGACATCGCGACCGGGGCAGATGCCGGTGCGGTTGCCGATGCGAAAAATATGGGTATCCACGGCCTGTGCGGGTTGGCCGAACCACATGTTCAGGACGACATTCGCGGTCTTGCGCCCCACACCGGGCAGGGATTGCAGCGCCGCGCGGCTGGAGGGCACCTCGCCGCCATATTCTTCCACAAGGATGCGGCTGAGCTTCATCACATTCTTGGCCTTGTTGCGGAACAGGCCAATCGTCTTGATATGGTCGATCAGGCCCTCTTCCCCCAAGGCCAGCATCTTTTCGGGCGTATCGGCCACCGCAAAGAGGCCCCGCGTTGCGCGGTTCACGCCCTTGTCGGTCGCCTGCGCCGACAGGGCAACGGCCACCAGCAGCGTATAGGCATTCACATGTTCAAGTTCGCCCTTCGGCTCCGGTTCCAGATCGCGGAACCGGGTGAAGATCGCCTGCATCGCGTGATAGCCGAGTTGCTTTGCCATGGCGGGGATATGCACCAGCCCCCGCCCCCCGGCAAGCACCGCCACAGCAGTTTGCGCAGGAAACGGGTCGTCCCCGGCCTCCTCTCTCGCTATGTTCGGTCCAAGGAAAGAGGCCCAGATGACAGAGCACAGCCCCCCCAGCTATCATTACGGCGTGATCGCGCGCGCCATCGCGTTGATCGAGGCGGAAGGCCATGACCTGCCCCTGTCCGTCCTTGCCGCCCGCTTGGGGATGAGCGAGGCGCATTTTCAGCGCCTGTTCAGCCAGTGGGTGGGGGTCAGCCCAAAACGCTATCAGCAGTATCTGTCGCTCACTCTTGCGCGGCGGCTTCTGGCCGAACGCGCACGCCTGCCCGAAGTGACAGAGACGGTGGGCCTGTCCACCCCCAGCCGCCTGCATGACCTTTTCATCAGATGGGAGGCGATGACACCCGGCGAATATGCCCGCGCGGGCGAAGGGCTGACGCTCCGCTGGGGCTGGTTTGACAGTCCCTTTGGCCCGGTGATCGCCATGGCCACCGACCGTGGCCTGTGCGGCATGGGCTTTGCAGCAGAGATGGGGCCGGAGGCCGCCTTTGACGACCTCGCCCGTCGCTGGCCCAAGGCGCGGCTCACACAGGCGCAGGCAGAGATTGCCCCTTGGGTCGAAGCCGCCTTGGGCCAGACCGGCCCCGCACCGCTCCACCTCATCGGCGCGCCCTTCCAGATCAAGGTCTGGGAGGCGCTGCTCTCCATCCCCTCGGGCCATGTCACGACCTATGCCGATATTGCCACGGCCATCGGCAACCCCCGGGCAGTGCGGGCGGTCGGCACCGCCGTGGGGCGTAACCCGATCAGCCTTCTGATCCCCTGCCACCGCGCCTTGCGCCGCGATGGGGCCTTGGGGGGCTATCACTGGGGCCTTGGTGTGAAACGCGCGCTCCTCGCGCATGAGGCCGCGCGACTGGAGGCAAGCGCGGGCTGATCAGATATCCTGCCCCTGCAACTGAATCGCCACGGCCCGGCCAAGATCTTGCGAAATGGCCGTAAAGACCTCATCAAAGGCGGCAAAAAGCGCGGCATTCATCCGCTGGCCCGCTGGGGTTTCAGAGAAGACGATATAGGTATCAAGCTCTTCATCCGTCAGCGGTTGATAGGCCAGTGCAAGGAAGGGGAAAAGCCAATCCTCCGTCTCGGCCCGGACATCAGCCTCCTGCCCCCAGACATCGGCAAGCATCTGATCTTCGGTCATGTCGTCGCCAAAGGCTCCGGCCTCGGCCATCCCGCGATAAAAGGCGAGATTGGCGTTCAGCGCCCCCATGACGTTCGATTCGATCAGATCATTCGTCTCAGCAAAGCGGCGGAGCAGATCGACGCGCGGATCACCGGCTGCAACCATATCCTCCCAAGCGAGTTTTGCCGCATCCTCCACGCTCTCATCCAGCAGCGCGCGCCGCGCCTCCAACTCCAGCGTCAGGAACCGCGCGCCCGGCTCTGCGGCAAAAAAGGCCGCGATTTGGCCTACGTCCTCGGGTGCATTGGCCAATTCACGGGCAAAGGCCGCATCAAAGCGTGCACGCATCTTTTCGCCGTCATAGATCATGCCGACGATGCCTTGCCAGCGCGGCCCGCCCCCGCCGGGGAACATTTCCGCCTCTAGCGTTTGGCCGTAGGCAAGGCCCTCTTCGCGCATGATATCAATGATTTCGCCGATCCGCATAGTTTCGGACAGGGCGATTACGGCGGCGTCACCCGTTTCGGCCTGCACCAATACCTGCGCTTCTGTCTGCGGCGCAGGTGTCTCGGCCAGTCCGGGGAATGGCGCAAGGGCAAGACAAAGGGCAAAAAGAAGGGGACGCGGGGTCATGGGGCACCATAGATCAGGGCGTTTCCAGAATAGCTAAGCCCCGCTGCGCGCCTTGCCAAGCACCCGTCTCGCAAACCCGCGTGACCAAGCAAGCCCCCGCCGGCCCAAAGACCTGCTGCATGGCTGACCAAGACGCACCCCCCGCCCCGCAAAGAAACTGCATCCACCCCACCAACGCCCCTTGCGCGCGCCGCCAAGGCCCGTTAGGAAGCGGCCACGTAGACCACCCTTTTGCGGAGAGGTGCCGGAGTGGTCGATCGGGGCGGTCTCGAAAACCGTTGACCCTTCACGGGGTCCGTGGGTTCGAATCCCACCCTCTCCGCCA
>JALOTC010000014.1 GCA_025458085.1 Cypionkella sp.
CTGATCATGGACGAACCCTTTGGCGCGCTCGATAATTTCACACGCGAGGATTTGTGGCAAACCATGCGCGACCTGCGCGCCGCCGAACCCTTCACCTGCGTCCTCATCACCCACGACCTGCGCGAAAGCGTGTTCCTTGGCGATCAGGTCTTTGTCCTCTCGGGCCGCCCCGCCCGCACCCAAGCCGTGCTGAACGTGGACCTTCCCGCCGACCGCACGCTGGATGTGCTCTATGAAAAGCCTGCCCAAGACATGCTGCATTACCTGCGCGACCAGATCCGCATCGCCCAAGGGCGCGACGGCACCTCTGCCGAAGGGGGGCATTGATGGAGAACCTCCAGAAAATCGCCACACCAATCCTCGCCATGCTCGCCTTCCTCGTGGCATGGGAGGCGCTGGTCTGGGTCAACCAGTGGCCGAATTACAAGATGGCCTCCCCCTCCGACCTGCCGCCCGCCTTCTGGCGCTTCCGCTGGCTGTTTCTGGAAATGGGCTGGCAAACGCTCTGGCGCACCGTGCTGGGGCTGGGAGTCGCGGTGATCGTCGGCACGGCCATCGGGATGCTCATGGGATTCTCCAAACTCGCCCGCGATGCGCTCTATCCGCTGCTCGTGGGCTTCAATGCGATCCCCAAGGCCACGCTTGTGCCTGTCATCGCGCTTCTCTTCATCGGGCAGCATGACTTCAACACCGTGCTGATGGCCTTCCTGATCAGCTTCTTCCCAATCGCCGTCTCGGTGGGCATTGGCCTGTCCACGCTCGAACCCGAATACCGCGATATCCTGCGCAGCCTCGGGGCCTCACGCGTCACCATCTTCTGGAAGATCGCACTCCCCAAAACCCTGCCAGAATTCTTCGGCGCGCTGAAGGTCTCGGTCACGCTCGCCTTCATCGGCACCAATCTGGTCGAAATCGTCTCGCCCCACGGGCGCGGCCTCGGCGCGCTGTTCAAATCCGGCGAAACGAATGGCGACTATCCCCTGATGTTCGCCGTTCTGATCGCGCTGGCCGGGCTGGGCATTGCGCTGTACTACGCGGTTCTGGTCCTCGAACGCATCTTCGCCGGTTGGGCCGAACGTCCCCAAGAATAAGCCCTGCGCAGAGTCTGCACCGGCAACCTCGGTGATCTCCCTCGGGGAGGGCTGTCTGCCCTCCCCGAACCCCTCCCGAGGATATTTGGGAACAGATGAAGAGACACAAGAAAACCCGGCGTCCTGTGCACAACGCCGGGTCAGATCTGCACGCTGCGCCGCCTAGCGCTTGTTGTCCTTCATGCTGCGCAGCATGTCCCAGACCATCAACCCGACCGTCGCCACCACCAGCAGCGTCAGGTCAAGCCGCGGCAGATGCCACAGCAGAATGCCAAGAAAGCCCAAGAGCAGGGCAAGCGGGATCAGGGCCAAAGCGTTGTTCATCCCGTCAATCCTCCGGGTTCAGGGTTTCAAGATGCGCGGCCAGCCAGCGTGCGGTGCGCAAAAGCCGGGCATCATCCCCCGGCCGCCCCACCAGTTGCACGCCCATCGGCAGGCCATTTTCCGACGTGAAGACAGGCAAGGTCACCGCAGGCACACCCGCCAGCGTCCAGAGCCCGTTGAAGATCGCACTCCCCGTGCTGTCGAGCCCTTCGGGCGCAGGGCCGGGGGCGGCAGGGCACAGGATCGCATCGCAGCGTTCAAAGATTTCGTCCAAGGCTGCGACCATCAGCTTGCGCCAATCCAGCGCCGCCAGATAATCGCGCGCCAGCACCGCCTTGCCTTCGTCCAGCGCCGCCTTCAGCACCTCAGACATCTGGTCCCGCCCGCGGCGTTCCAGCCCGTAATAGCACTTGGCCATTTCGGCGAAATTGATGCGCTGGCGATGCGCGGCCACATCGTCAAACCCGCCCAGAGGCACTTCGAAACACTGCTCGCCCAAGACCTCAGCCAGTTCCTCCAGCGCGGCCTTCATCTCGGGCGCGGCACTGTCATAGCCCGGGGGCCGGACAAAGGCGAACATCGGCGTCACCGGCACCGCCGATTGCGCCACTTGCAGCATCCGCGGCATCGGCACCGGCTCGGTCGCCGGGTCCTTCGGGCAATGGCCCGCCAGAACCTCCGCCAGCAGCGCGCAATCCTCCACGCTCCGCCCGAACACCCCAACCGTATCAAGAAAGGGCGATTGCGGCAAAATCCCGCTCCGCGGGATCAGGCCGAAACTCGGCTTCATCCCCACCACCCCGCAATAGGAGGCAGGCCGTATGACCGACCCGCCGGTCTGCGTGCCAATGGCGAGAGGCACCATCCCCGCCGCCACAGCCGCAGCCGACCCTTGCGAGGACCCCCCCGGCGTATGCGCGCCGTTGTGCGGGTTGCGCGTCTTGCCCGGATGCATAAAGGCACATTCGGTCGTGACCGTCTTGCCAAGGATGATCGCGCCTGCCGCCTTCAACCGCGCCACGATCCACGCATCCTCTGCCGGCACCCGGCCCGCATCAATCGGCGTGCCGTTTTCCGTGGGAATGCCCTTGGTGTCGATGATATCCTTCAGCCCGATGGGCAGCCCATGCAGCGGCCCAATCGCGCGCCCCGACAGGCGCACCTGATCCAGCCTGCGCGCCTGTTCCACCGCCGCATCGCCATCCAGCCACGCCCAAGCGCCAACCTCCGGCTCTGTCCGCGCGATCCGCGCGAGACAAGCCTCCACCACTTCCACCGACCGAAGCGCACCCGTGGCGAGGCGGTCGCGCAAGGCGACCGCACTCAGACCAAGGATGGCGTCGGTATTATCGCGCGGGGCCATAGAAGGCTTCCGGCAACATGAAGACGATGTCCGGATAGACATACATCAGCACCATACAGGCCACGACCAGCGCGTTATAGGGCATCACGCCTTTGAAGATTTCCATCAGCGTCACCTGCGGCGGTGCGATGCCCTTCAGGTAATAGGCACTCATCGCCATCGGTGGAGTGAGGAAGCTCGTTTGCAGGTTCAGCGCCACAAGTACACCAAAGAACAGCGGGTCAATCCCGAACAAGGGCAGCAGCGGAAGGAAGATCGGCACGAAGATGATGATGATCTCCGACCATTCCAGCGGCCAGCCCAGCAGGAAGATGATCAACTGCGCGAGGATCAGGAACTGAACCGGCGTCATGTCGAGGCTCTTGACGAAATCCGCGATCACATGCTCTCCGCCCAGATAGCTGAACACCGCCGAGAAGGTGTAAGAGCCTACGAACAGCCAGCACACCATCGCCGTGGTCCGCACGGTCAGGTAAACCGACTCGCGCAGCCGCTGGAAGGTCATTGCCCGGTAGGCCACCGCCAGCACGATACCGCCCAAAGCCCCGATCGAGGCCGCTTCGGTTGGCGTCGCCAAACCAAAGAGGATCGACCCAAGCACCGACAGGATCAGCAAGGCCAAGGGCAGGAAGGACGACGCCAGCATCACCATCAGCCTGCCAAAAGGCACTTCGGGCATTTCTTCCTTGGTGGGCTTGGGCGCAAGGGTCGGGTTCAACATCGCCCGGCCCATCACATAGATCAGGTAAAGACCCACCAGCGTCAGGCCCGGCAACAGCGCGCCCGCGTAAAGCCGCACGATCGACACGCCCGACGATGCCGCATAGACGATCAGCATGATCGACGGCGGGATCAGAATGCCCAGCGTGCCGCCCGCGCAGATGATGCCCGAGGCATAGCTGTGGTTATACCGGCTCTTCAGCATCTGAGGCAGCGCGAGCATCCCCATCAGCGTCACCACCGCGCCCACGATCCCCGTCGCGGTGGCAAAGAGCGCACAGGTCACAAGTGCCGCAACGCCCAGCGACCCCGGCACATTGCGCGTGGCAATCGCCAGCGTGCCAAACAGCTTGTCCACGATATTCGCGCGTTCCACGATGTAACCCATGAACAGGAACAGCGGGATCGCAGTCAGAACCTCGTTCGAAATCACCGTATAGGTCTGGTTCACGAAGAGGTCGAAAATCCGGTTGTTATAGAACCCTTCCAGCCACAGGCTGGTCGATTCCCACCACCCGGCATCTTCGGTCAGGCGGTTATAGCCGCGCCACATCCGGTCGGCGTCGAAATAGGCGTAGTAGCCAAAGGCGATCCCCAAGGCCATCAGCGTGAAGGCAATGGGGAAGCCAAGAAAGACGCAGGCAATGAAAATGCCCAGCATCATAAGGGCGATCTGCGGATCGGTCACTTTTGCGAACTCCGTTGCGATAGGCCCCGAGCGGGCGTCACTTCTGCTGCGCTTCCGCAGCTTGCTTGAGAAGAAGCTGTTCGGTCTCTTCCACGTCTTCCTCTGCGGGCAACCATGTGTTGGTGCGGATGCAGTGGATGCAGCGGCAGACCTGCGCGATGCCTTGGATCATCATCAAGATCCCGGCCACCACGATCACAGTCTTGAACTGATAGATCGGCACGCCTGCGGGCGAGTTGACCGACACCTCGGCATAAGACCACGACCGCGCCGCATATTTCCAACCCGCAAAGACCAAGGCCAACATGCCGGGGAAAAAGAACAGGAAATACAGCGCCATATCGACCTTGGCCTGATTTTTCGGCTGCCAGGTGCGATAGATGAAGTCGCCGCGCACATGCCCCCCACGCGACAGCGTATAGGCGCCGCCCATCATGAAGATCGTGCCATACATCATGAAACTGATGTCCAGCGCCCAGGGCGTCGGGCTGTTAAAGAAATAGCGGACCAGAACCTCGTAGCTCATCCCAAAGGTCATCAGGATGATGAGCCAGCCAAAGGTCTTTCCAGACCACGCCGAAAGCGCATCGGCAAGCCGGATATAGCGGATCATCGGGGGGGAACTCCGTTCACGGTAAGCGCCGGAACCTCAGGGTCCCGGCGCCGGTTAAGTCTAGCGCAAGAGCGCGGCTGATCAGAGCTTCAGCTTGCCCGGGAAGTAATGCTCGTAAGCCAGACCAAGGTCGGGCGCGTTCATCAGTTCATAATAGGCAACCTGCTCGGTCCACGCGCGCTGGCTGTCCATGACCTTCTTGTTGAAGGGATCGGTTTCCAGATCAACGATCAGCGCATCCCAAGCCGCGATCTGCGCGGCAAGGATTTCAGACGAGGTCCGGTGCACCGTCACGCCCGCTTGGCTTTGCAGTTCGGCAAGGTCCTGCGAATACTGACGCATGGCCAGCGCATGGTTCGACGTGGCCGAAGCCTCGACGCTGTGGCGCAGGATCGCCTGCAGATCGGGCTCCAGATCATCCATGAAGTCCTTGTTGAACAGGAATTCAAAGGATTCCGAAGCCTGGTGATAGGAGGCCAGATAGTAGTTCTTCGCCACGTCCTGCGCACCGAAACGACGGTCAGAGGTCGGGTTGTTGAACTCGAAGGCGTCGATCACGCCACGCTCCATCGCAGGCACGATCTCGCCGCCCGGAAGCTGCGCCACCGACATGCCCATGGCCTGCAACAGGTCCGCCGCCAGACCCACGGTCCGGTACTTAAAGCCCTGAATGTCGGCGACCGTGTTCACTTCGGTCTTGAACCAGCCGAAGGGCTGCGCCGGCATCGGCATACCCATCATGCCATAGACGTTCAGGCCAAGGATCTGCTGCGTCAGCTCCTCATACAGCTCCTTGCCGCCGCCCTGATAGAACCAGCCCAGCATCGTGGTTGCCGAACCGCCGAACACGGGGCCGGTACCAAAGAAGGACGCGGCCTTCGATTTGCCGTACCAGTAGACCGGCACGGTATGGGCGATATCCAGAACCCCGTCGCTCACCGCGTCCATAACTTGGAACGCGCCGACAACTGCGCCAGCAGGCAGCAGGTCAATCTTCAGACGGCCACCCGACATGGCTTCAACACGCGACACATATTCGCCTGCCATTTCCTGCCAAATGTCCGAAGACGGCCAAGAGGTTTGCATTTTCACCACCAGCGGTGCCTGCGCCAGAACGGCGGGGGCTGCCAGTGCGGTCGCAGCAGCGGCAGAGCCGCCCAGCGCGCCCTTGCGCAGGAACGAACGGCGCGAAAGCCGCGCGGTGTCACGCGTGTCAGTCATTGTATTCCTCCCGTTGATACTGGCCGCCTCTGCGACCCTTGATCGCAGGAAACTCTATCCCCCTTTCCCCGAAATGCAAGAGGCGGTCAGTTTTTTTTACCAGATAGACCTCTAGCGCTAACAATCTCAGCAAAAGCGCATTTGATAGACAAATCCGCCCCAACTCACGTCAGGGCGGCACACTATCTTTCGTATAGGTTGCGCCTCAGGCGACTCGGTCGCCCGGCTCACGCCCCGCGAAATACGCATCCAGATTGTCCAAGGCCCGCGCGCCCATCGCATCCCGCGTCTCCTCGGTCGCCGATCCGATATGCGGCAACAAAAATACATTGGGCAGCGCCGCAATCTCCGGGTTTCCGCCCGGTTCCGTGCGGAACACATCCAAGCCAGCCGCAAACAGCTTGCCCGACCGCAGGGCCGCCACCAGCGCCGATTCGTCGACCAAGGCCCCGCGCGCCGTATTCACCAGAATCGCCCGGTCCGGCAGCATCGCCAGTGTCCGCGCATTGATGATCCCCACGCTTTCCGGCGTCGTCGGGCAATGCAGGCTCAGCACATCCGATACCGCGAGCAAGCTTTCCATCGTCTCATGGAACACCGCGCCCTTCTCCAGATGCGCGGGCAGGCGGCGGCGGTTGTGATAATGCACTTCCATCCCAAAGCCGCGCCCGCGGTCGGCCACCACCTGCCCCACGCGACCCATGCCAAGGATGCCAAGGCGTTTGCCGGTCACCTGCCGCCCCACCATGAAGGCAGGCGACCAGAAATCCCATTTGCCCGCGCGAATCATCGCATCGCCCTCGGCCCCGCGCCGCGCCGCGCCCAACATGCACAGCATGGCGATTTCCGCCGTGGCATCAGAAAGCACATCGGGCGTATTCGTCACCACCACGCCTGCGGCCTTTGCGGCGGCAAGGTCCACATGGTCCGTGCCGACCGAATGGTTGGCGATGATCTTCAACCCCGGCCCGATGGCCGCGATCACCTCTGCTGAAAACCGTTCCGAATGGCAGGGCAGCACCGCATCCACCTTGCGGCAAGCCTCGATCAACTCCGCCTCCGTCAGCAACCGGTCAGAAGGGTTCAGCGTCACCTCATAATCCCGCGCCGCCCGCGCCTCGACCCCATCGCGCAGCTTGCGCGTGATCAGCAGTTTCGGTTTCGCCATGGCCTGTCCTCCTCCGTCATCGCCTGTCGTCTCGGTCCGGGGGTGATAGCCCGCTTGCGGCACCTGTCCAGCCCGCGCAAACCGATGCTTCCCCCGAAATCGTCTGTACGGGGGGTGTACAGGGGGTGTACGTGAGGTGACAGCCTCTCAGCGGCTTTCCGCAAAGGGATCAACCGGATAGCCCACCCCGGTCAGATAAAGCCCCTGCGGCGGGCAGACCGGCCCACAAGCCGCCCTGTCGCGTGCGGCCAAGGCCTCGGCCACCCGCCCCGGCGCCCAAGCCCCTGCCCCCACCCGTTCCAGCGTGCCCACGATCGACCGCACCTGATTGTGCAGAAAAGACCGCGCGCGAAGGCGGAAGCGCACCTCCACCCCACCGGGGTAGGAATGCTCAGAAATCTCTATGGAATCCAATGATTTGACAGGTGACGCCGCCTGACAGATCGACGACCGAAAGGTGGTAAAATCATGATGCCCCACCAGATGCGCCGCGCCTTCGCGCATTGCATCCACATCCGGCGGGTTCAGCACCTGCCACACCAAGCCCCGGTCATGCGTCACCGGCGCGCGCCGCGCCACCATGCGGAACAGATAGCGCCGCTCCACCGCCGAAAACCGCGCGTGAAAATCCTCCGCAACCCGACGAACGGAAAGGATTCCAACAGGTTGCGGCTTCAGATGCCAGTTCAGCGCCTCACCCAGCCGAAACGGGTCCCAGTCCCGCGACAGGTCCACCGTGGCCACCTGCCCCGTCGCATGAACCCCCGCATCCGTCCGCCCCGCAGCCGCAATGGTATGCGGCCCCGGCTCCAACCGCCCCAGCGCCTCCTCCACCGCGCCCTGAACCGAGGCCTGCCCCGCAGCCTGCCGCTGCCAGCCCTGAAACGGCCCGCCATCATATTCGATCAACAGCGCATATCTGGGCATGTTCTGTCAGGCCCCCGCTACATATTGCGCGATCTGCGCGGCCAATCGGTCCAGATCAGCAGGCTCCAACGCCTCTGCGTCAAACACCTCCACCGGTGCCTCCATCCGCGCCCGATGCTTGGCATAGCGCGGATCGTAATGGTGCCGCATCAGCCCCAGCGCCAAATCGCCAAACTGCCCCGCCTCGGCTTGGCTCAACCATTCCTGAACAAGATCAGAGGGATGGGCATGACGCAGCCGCGCGATCGTCTCGCGCAACCGGGCTTTATCTGCCACCAGATCGCCATAGGCCTGCGTCAGATACCCCGCCCGAACCTCTGCCCCCGCCCGCACCGCGACCCGTGGCGCCTCCACCATCGCGCGCCACAGGCGTGGCGGCAGGCGGCATTGCCCGACCTTGGAACTTTCCGCCTCTACCACCACAGGGCGCGAAGGGTCCAACCGGGCCAAGGCCATGCCCAAGCGCCCCTCGAATGCCTTCTGGCTGGGCTGGTCCCCCATCGCGCCAAAAAGCGACCCGCGATGCTGCGCCATTCCTTCCAGATCAAGTACTTGCACACCAAGCGCGGGCAGACGGTTCAGGATTTCGGTCTTGGCCGACCCGGTATTTCCATCCAGCACAATCACCCGCGACGGCACCGGCGCATCATAAACCGCCTCGACCACCAGCCGCCGCCATGTCTTGTATCCGCCACGAATGACCTCTACCCGCCAGCCCACTTCGCGCAGGATCGTGGAAAAAGACCCAGACCTTTGCCCCCCGCGCCAGCAATAGACCAAGGGCCGCCACGCGCCGGAACGGTCGGCCAGCGGCCCCATCAGATGCCGGGCCGCATTCTGGGCCACCAGTGCCGCCCCAATCTTGCGCGCATCAAAGGGTGAGATTTGCTTGTAAATCGTGCCCACCCTTGCGCGTTCCGCATCGTCCAGAACCGGCAGGCTGATCGCGCCGGGCAGATGATCTTCGGCATATTCCGCAGGGGCGCGCACATCGATGATATCATCGAAATCAAGCGCCGCCACATCGGCAAGGCTCTGTAATTCCACAACCATTACAGCCCCACCTCAAGGCGCAGCAAAAGCGCCTCCAGCATCGCCTCGCAGCGGTCAAGCTGATCTTCGGTCACGTATTCATCGGGCTTATGCCCCTGCGCCATACTGCCCGGCCCGCAGATCACCGTAGGTATCCCAAGACGGCGCGAGAACAGCCCTCCCTCGGTGCCATAGGCCACCTTGATCGTGCCATTCGCCCCGGTCAGACCTTTGACGAAATTGACCACCTCGGCTTGCGACGGCGTGCCAAGGCCGGGGTAATCCCACAACCGCTCCACCCGGATCGCCGCCTCGGGGAAATCCGCGCGCAAGGGGGCCACGATCGCCTCTGCCCCATCGCGCAGGCGGGCAATCAGCGCATCGGTATCTTCCTCGGCCAGGGACCGGATTTCGAAATCCAGAACCGCCTGATTTGGCACGATATTAACCTGCACCCCGCCGCGCAGCACGCCCGCGTGCAGCGTGGTATAGGGCACGTCATAATCCCCATCGCGCAGGCCATGCGCCGCCACATCCGCCTGCACCGCGCGCAGAACACCAATGAAATCCGCCGCCAGATGCAAGGCGTTCAACGCCAAAGGAGCAAGTGCCGAATGGCCCTCACGCCCCGTGCAGGTGGCGCGCAGCGCGATCTTGCCCTTATGCCCCGTGGCGACCTGCATCCCCGTTGGTTCGCCCACAATGCACATGGCAGGCCGATGGGGCGCCGCCTCCAGCAGGTCGATCAGCGACCGCACCCCCATGCAGCCCACTTCCTCGTCATAGGACAGGGCAAGGTGGAGCGGCACCTTTAACGGGCGCTTGGCGGCGCGAAGGGCGGCGGCAATGGCAGCCGCGCAAAACCCCTTCATGTCGGTCGTGCCGCGCCCGTAAAGCCGCCCATCACGGCGGGTCAGCGCAAAGGGCGGCAGGGTCCAATCCTGCCCGTCGACCGGGACGACATCGGTATGGCCAGACAGCATGACCCCGCCTGCGTCCTGCGGGCCGATGGTCGCGAAAAGATTGGCCTTTCCACCACTTGCATCGGGGATCAGCGTCGAGGAAATCCCCGCCTCGGCCAGTAAGCCCCGCACATAATCCATCAGCGCCCGGTTGGGCTTGGCGCTGACCGTATCGAAGGCCACGAGGCGTTCCAGAATCGTCCGCGTATCCATTGCCGTCCTTCTCCAACCGCCCCGCACAAAAGCCGATTTCCCGCCCTTGTGCAAATCGAGCCGCAAGCGCCGTGGCTTTCCTTGGCGGGCGGGGCATGCCAAGGTCGGGCCAGATTGTCGAGACCGGTTCCCCCATGCGCGCCTTGCTGTTTCCCCTCTGCCTCTGCCTTGCCCTTCCGCTTGCCGCAGAGGAAGCGCCTGCCCCCGCTGTTCTGCCTGCCGGCAGTCTTGCAACCGATGCTGGCGCAGGCGGGGCGCTGAAGGCGCTGGTTCTGGCCCATGACCTTTACCGCCACGGCCTTGTGCGGCGGGATGCGCAGGCGATGATCGCCGCCGCGCGGATCGCGGGCAGCATCGCCCAGACCGAAGGCGCACCCCTTCCCCAGAACCGCACCGGGGCGGAGGGGGGCACCGCCACGCCACCCTCCCTGCCCGATGCGGCAGAAATGCTGGAGGAGGCGCGGCGCTTGGCAGGGGAGGATGACCTCACCCTGATGCTGGTCGAAGCCACAGAGCGCACCCTCGCCGCCGCACCGGACCGCACAGTGACCCGCCGCGCCATGGCCCTGCCCAGGGGGGCTGAGGACAGCTGGCAAGTGCCGTTTTTTGGCGCGGCAGAGGCGGAACTCGCGGTGATTGGCGACGGGGCGGCAGACCTCGACATCCGCGTGACGGATGCGGCGGGGGCAGTGGTTTGCCGCGATCTTTCGGCAGGTGACAGGCTCTTCTGCGCCTTTACGCCGGCAGAGAACAGCACGGTGACGGTCACCATCGCCAACCCCGGCGCGGGCGATGCGGCCTATCTCCTTTTGACGAACTGATCCGCCGGCCCGCGCGTCAGACGCGCGCGAGCCACGTCGCAATGCCGGGGAAGATCGACAGGATCACCAAGGCCAGGATCATCGCCAGCACAAAGGGCATGGTGCCGCGAAAGATGGTGCCAACCTTCAGCGTCGGGTCGTTCATCGCCGATTTGATGGTAAAGACCGACAGGCCGAAGGGCGGGGTCAGCAGCCCGATTTCCACGGCCACCACCGTCATCACGCCAAACCAGATCATGTCAAACCCCGCCGCCTGTGCCACCGGCACAGCGATCGGCAGAAGGATCAGCATGATCGAGATGGAGTCGATGATGCAGCCCAGAAGGATCACCACCAGAATGTAGATCACAAGAAAGCCCCAAGGCCCGATGGGGCCAGACAGCAGCGCCTCGCCAAGTGCGGCGGGCAGACCCGACATGGCCAGCATCCGGCTGAAGAAGGAGGCCGCCATGACAAGGAAAAGGACGGAAACGGTCACCTGCCCCGTCTCGACCAGCACCTGCCAGAACCGCCCCTGCCCCAAGGACCGGCGCAGCAGAGCAATGATCAGCGCCCCAAGCGCCCCTGCCGCCCCGGCCTCGGTCGGGTTCAGAAAACCGCCGTAAAGGCCACCCAGAACCAACCCCATGAGGCACAGAATAGGCAGACCCTTGCGCGCCGTTTCGCCAAACGAGAGGCTGATGCCAGTATGATCCTCCTCCCGGTCAAAGACCATGGCCGGGCGAAAGCGGGCCATGAGCATGATCGTCAAGGCGAAGAGCGCGGACAGAAGGATGCCCGGCCCGATCCCGGCAAGGAACATCCGGCCCACCGATTCCTCGGCGATCACGGCATAGACCAGCATGAGGAGCGACGGCGGGATCAGCATACCAAGGACGGAGGACCCCGCCACGATGCCCGTCGCAAACCCCTTGGAGTAGCCATGGCGCACCATTTCCGGCACGGCCACGCGGGAAAAGACCGAGGCCGAGGCAATGGAAATCCCGGTAATCGAGGCAAAGACCGCATTGGCAAAGACGGTCGCCACGCCAAGGCCCGCCCTGATCCGGCGCAGGGCGGATTGGAACACGTCAAACGTATCCTTTCCCACCCCCGAAATGGTGACCAAAAGCCCCATAAGGACGAACAAGGGCACCACGGCGAACAGATATTCCTCAAGGCTGTCGCGCGCGACAGAGCCCGCCATGCGAAAGGCCACGCCTTCGTTGCGGATGAAGGAGACGCCCGCGAAAGACACCGCCATCATGGCGATGCCGATGGGCATCCCGATCAGGATCAGCAGCAGCAGAACAAAGACGGCGAGGATGCCAATTTCCAGCCCGGTCATTCCAGCCCCCCGCCGGTTCTGGCCCCGTCACCCGAAAGGGCGCGATAGGCTTGATAGACGAATTGCAGGGCTGCAATCGCAAGCCCGAGGACAAAGGCCGCGCCAAAGGGCCAGATCGGGAAGGTCAGCACGCCTTGGATACCAATATATTTCCCGCCGTCGAAATCCCGCGCCAGCGTCAGGAACCCGGCCCAGCCAACAAGGGCGAGGATGACCGCCCCGACCAGATCATAAATCGCGCTCAGGATGGCCGCTGCGCGCGGGCGGCTCGTGGCCAGTGCGCCCAGCACCATATCGGTGCGGGCCAACCGGTTGGCGCGGATCGTGGTGGCAAGGGCCAGATAGACGATCACCACCAAAAGTGCCGCCCCGAGTTCCGAGACAAGGGGCAGCGACGCCCCGAGGAGGTTACGGGCAAAGGCATCGGCGCTGATGATGACCATCAACACCGCGATCATCAGGGTGGAGACGGCGGCAAGGCCGTCTCCGATCTTGGCAAGCAGCCGACCGACCTGCCCCCCAGCAGGCGCGGCGCCATGTGAGGGGCCGGTCATCGCTTATTCGGCCTTCCAGTCGCGGATCGGCGCTTCGCCGCGCGCCTTCAGCCCCGCCATATAGGCATTGAGCACCGTGGCACCCGGCAGGCCCTTGGCCTCCATATCCTTGGCCCAGTTCCCCGCCAGATCGGGCAGGACATTCACCCAAGCCTCGCGCTGATCCTGCGGCATCTCGGCCAAGGTGACAGGCGGGTTCTGGGTCGCACCGGCCTCGATAATGCGCTGCGTTACGGCAACGGGGCGCTCCAGCAGGTCTTTGCCATGGGCTTCGGTGTAATAGGCCCCAGCCTTGCGCATCGCTTCCTGCACCTCTTCGGGCAGGGCATCCCAGCTATCCTTGTTCACCGCAATCGCGCCAGAGAAAGCCGTGCCCATCTGCACCTTGGTGATATAGGGCGCAACTTCATAGATCTTGGACGGGAACACGCCAAGGGCAAGCGACAGCACACCATCTGACACGCCGGTCTGGATATCGGTGTAGAATGTGGTCAGCGACCCATCCACCGGGTTCGCACCCGTGCCCGAAAGCCATGTGCCCAAAACGCCGGGGGCCGAAAGCTTCATGCCGTTCAGATCGGCAAGGCTGGTGATCGGCTTCTTGGTGTAAAGATCATACATGTCGGTCCCGGTCAGGCCGAGGACGACGAGGTTATGCTCTTCCCATTCCGCCTTTAGTTCCGGCACGGTGTCGATCAGTTCCTGCATCACGGCAAGCTGAACCGGCGGGTTGTTGGTGGAAAAGGGCGTGTAGCTGGACACCTGGCTCAAGGGCAGTTCCGCGCCTTCCAAGAGCGAAAAGACCCAACCCACATCCGTCACGCCCTCTTCGACCGAAGACAGGGTAGCATTGGCTTTGTAAAGTGTGCCGCCGAAAGCCTCGTTCCAGTTGATCTGATAATTGCCGGTTTCCGCCAGAAGCCGGTCCGTTTCGGCCATGAAATGGGTCTGCATCATGCCCACCCAAGGGATCGTCGTCGGGTGGCTGGATGCGATCGTCAGGTCGATGGTTTCCTGCGCGAGCGTGACGCCCGGCAGCGCGATGGCCGTGGCCATCAGGATTGCCTTCAGTTTCATGACTTCCTCCCTTGCATGAAATTCCGTGGGCGGGGATCACCCCGCCTTGCGTGCGCGCATCTCTGCGCGGATGTCTTCTCCGTGCTGGTCCAGCGTCGGGGGCGGGCAGACCTCTGCATCGGTCTGGCCCGCAAAGCTGTAGGGCGCGCGGACGGTGGTATACTGGCCCATCGTCGGATGCTGGGCCGTGACCTTGATGCCCAGATGCACGGCCTGCGGGTCCTCCAGCGCCTCATCGGCGTCATAGGCCGGGGAATAGGGAACCTCTGCCGCTTCCAGCGCCGCGCACCACGCTTCGCGCGGTTTCGTTTTGAACACCGGGGTCATGATGGCGATCAGGTCATCCTGATGCTTGATCCGCTCCAGCCTTTGGGCAAAGCGCGGGTCGGTCAGAAGCTGGGTCTGGCCTGTGGCCTCCAGAAAACCTTCCCAGAATTTGGGCGGGCTGGACATATGGATCGCGACCCATTTCCCATCGGCGCATTCAAAGGTGTAGGACTGGCTCACCACCGGGCGCGACAGCGGCCCCATCACCTCGCCCGCGCTGTAGTAATGGGTGAAGCTGTCGAGGTTGAAGTGGCACATCGCCTCCAGCATCGAGATATCCAGCCGGGTGCCCTTACCCGTGGCCCCACGCTCCAGAAGCGCCGCCAGAATACCGGTCGCGGCATAGTGGCCAGTGACGGCATCGGCCAAGGCTGGTCCGATCACGCGGGGGTTTGTGGGGGGCGTCACCAACCGCAAGAAACCAGACGCGGCTTGGGCGACGGTATCATAGGTGGGTCGATCCCGTGCGGGGCCAGAGGTGCCAAAGCCCGAAATTGCGCAATAGATCAGCCGCGGATTGATGCGGCGAAGGTCCTCTTCCCCCGCACCCAGTTTTTCCGCCACGCCGGGGCGGAAGTTCTGGATGAACACATCAGCGCTGGCGATAAGGTCTTGAAACAGCGCCAGATCATCGGCCTTGCGCGTATCCAAGGCGATGGACCGCTTGTTGCGGTTATAGGTCTGGAAATGCGGGGAATAAAGCCCGCCCTTGAAGGCGCGGAACGGGTCACCTTCGCCGGGGCGTTCCACCTTGATCACATCCGCCCCCAGATCGGCCAGATGCATCGCTGCGGCAGGACCCGTGATATAGGTCCCCATTTCGATGACGCGGATATGCTTCAGCGGCCTCATTTCTTGCCCTCTCCGTCATAGCTGATCGCAAGATCGGCGTGATGGGACAGGATGAAGCCGATGGGGCGCTGGCTTTCTTCGTAGAGATGCGCGGCAAGGCCACCTGCGCGCGCCAAAAGCGGCACTGCCTTGATCGCCTCTAGCGGCCAGCCGGCATCAAGGATCACGGCCGGAATCGCACCCGAAACATTGATCGGCAGCGGGCGGTTCATAATGGCAGGGGCGTGCTTGCCCAAGTGGCGCAGCGCCGTGACATAGGGGCCGCTTACGCCCAACTGATCGGCAATCGCCAAAAGCTTGTCCGCGCGGGGATCGCCCTCGGAATGTTGCGGATGGCCAAGGCCCGGCACTTTCTTTCGTGCGGCCTTGAGCACATTCAGCGAAGCGATCGCAGCCGCCTCATCCCCGCCTGCGGCCACGACTTCAGCCAGATAGCGACCCGCCACCTCGGAAGAGCCGGCAACCACCGTGCCCATGCCCAAAAGCCCCGCTGCCATCGCGCCCTGCCAGGCCTCCGGCGCGGCGGCCAGCGTCATGCGCGCGGCCTGCACGCTCGGGACCAACCCATGTTCGGCAATCGCAACGAGGCAGGCATTCATCATCGCCTTTTGCGAAGCGGTCGGGCGATGACCGCAGACCAGAAGCCAGAAGTAATCGGTGAAATCGATCTGTCCGATCAGATCATCCACCAGATCATGCCCGCGCACGGTGATGCTATGGGCATCCGACGTGGCGATGGCGGTGAAGGCATTGTCTTGCTTGCCGATCCGCATTTCGCTTATCCTTTTCGCATGGCGAAAATATTTTCTCTTGCCGAACAATATGGGGCGCACTAGCTTCCCGTCAACCGCCGAAATGCGAGGAGGGCATACGATGCGCGATATCAACCAATTCACGATCACCGACGCGGTGAAGGAGTCGTTCAAGACGGAGGAGGGCAGCCGCTTCAAATTCCTGCTCGAAACCCTCATCGACCACCTGCACGACTACACGCGCGAGGTGAACCTGACGCATGAGGAATGGATGGGCGTGCTCATGTTCCTCTATGATTGCGGTAAGATTTCCACGCCGGAACGCCATGAATTCATCCTGCTGTCGGATGTGCTGGGCTTCTCGGCGCTGGTCGACATGATCAACACCCGCGGTGGCGCGACCGAAGGGTCGAACCTTGGCCCCTTCTATCTGGATGATGCGCCGCGCTTTGACCTTGGCGGCGATCTGGGCAAGGGGCGCGGGGGCGCGGTGCTTTTGGTGCAGGGGCAGGTGCGCGACTCCCTCGGCAATCCGATCGCGAATGCCGTGATCGACACGTGGCAGGCGGATAGCGCCGGCACCTATCCGATTCAGGAACAGGCCAGCGGGCAGGACAAATACGACCTGCGCGGCATCTTCACCACCAATGAAAACGGCGAATACTGGTACACCACGGTTCTGCCCAAGCCCTATACCGTTCCCTATGACGGCCCGGTTGGCAAGCTTTTGCGGGCGGGGAACCGCCATGCGTGGCGGGCCTCGCATCTGCATTACATCGTGCGGGCCAAGGGCTATCGCGCGATCACAACCGAGATGTTCTTCGACAACACCGACTATCTCGACAATGACGCGGTCTTTGGGGTGCGGCGGTCGTTGATCACCAAGTTGGAGCCAGTGAAAAAGACCGATACCCTGCCGCCGACCGAGATTGCGCCGAATGCGCGCTGCCGGTTCGATTTTGTTCTTGCCCCCGAGTGAATGGTTAAACCCGATGACCGAAGAGAACCGCCCGCCGGAGTTCGTCGAGGCGCTGGCCAAGGGGCTGGCGGTTCTTGAGGCTTTCGATGCCACCCATCCCGACATGACTCTGTCCGAGGTAGCGCGCCGGGTGGGCGTCTCCCCCGCCGCCGCGCGCAGGAGCCTGATCACGCTTTCGGCGCTTGGTTTCGTGGGTCAGCGCGACAAGCGGTTTCACCTGCGCGCAAGGGTCATGACCCTTGGCGCAGGGTTCTATTTCGGGGCGCGGATTGACGAATTGATGCTGCCCGAATTGCGCCAGATCGTCGAAGCGCATGGCGATGCCTCCTCTGTTGCCACGCTGGACGGCGATCAGGTGATCTATATCGCCCATCATTCGACCCAACGCGCGCGGCGCGCGACGGCGGTGGTGGGCGCACGCTACCCTGCCCATGCGACAAGCCTTGGCCGGGTGCTCCTGGCCGGTTTGCCCGATGCGGCGCTGGATAAGGTGCTGGCCGGGATGGAGCCGAAAGCCCTGACCAGCCGCACGGTGACGGACCGCGCAGAACTCCGCGCCCTGATCCTGCAAGCGCGGAAGGATGGTTTTGCTACCACCGTGGACCAGTTGGATTACGGGATCACAGCCCTTGCCGTGCCGATCCGCGCGCCGGATGGGCGCGTGATCGCGGCGTTGAACTCTTCGGGCTATACCGGGCTTGTCACGCCTGACCAGATGGTCGCGCAGCGCTTGGCCGATCTGCGCGCCGCCGCCGCCCGGATCGGGGCCGAGGCTGCCCGCATCCCGGCGCTTTCCGCCCTTTTTGACTGCGGTTGACCCAGCCGCACAACCCCCATCACATCGCATCCCTTGGGAGGAACCCATGTGCAAATTCTGTGACACCACACGTCAACCCATCCGCGCCCCGGCCGATCAGGGCGGCCCCGCCCCGCGTGCAGCGAGCAGCAGCCTACCCGCAGGCATTGGGCAAGCGGGGCGCAAGACGTTGATCAAGGGCGGGTCTGTCCTGTCGATGGACCCGAAGGTCGGCAATTTCGCGAAGGGCGATGTGCTGATCGAAGGGGCAAAGATTCTTTCCATCGCGCCTCAGATCGACGCGGGCGATGCGGCGGTGATCGATGCCACCGGCCATGTCGTCATGCCGGGCTTCATCGACACGCACCATCACCAGTTCGAAACGGCGCTGCGCGCGATTCTGGCCGATGCGATCCTTGTGAACGATGGCCGCCCGGAAAGTGCCGCCAATTATTATGAGTGGATGCTCCAGAAATTCTCTGTCCTCTACCGGCCCGAGGATGTCTACATCTCTGAACTGTTCGGGGGTCTTAGCCAGATCGACGCGGGCGTGACGACGGTGATGGATGTCAGCCAGATCCACCACAGCCCCGAACATTCCGATGCCGCGATCAAGGCGCTGTGGGATACCGGGCGGCGCGCGGTCTTTGGTTATTTCGAAGGCTGGGGGGAAAAGGCGCAGTATCCGGCGGATGCCCGCCGCATCAAGGCGCAGCATTTCGCCAGCGACGACCAGCTTTTGACCATGGTCATGGGCGCGGAAATCTATCTTCCGGGCTATGAGGCCGCTTGGGCACTCGGGCGCGAGCTTGGACTGCCCCTTGCGATGCATATCGTCGGCACCTTCGGGATGGCCCCGGTGTTCGACAAACTGGCCGAAGAAGGCCAGTTTGGCCCCGACTGCATCTTCATCCACATGACGGGGATGAGCGAGATGGCCTGGAAAAAGGCCGCCGAGGCAGGGGCGCATGTGTCGATTTCGACGCCCATTGAAATGCAGATGCGCCATGGGATGCCGCCAATCCAGAAATGCCTTGATCTGGGGATGCTGCCCTCGCTGTCGTCGGATGTGGAATGCACGATGACCGCCGACCCGTTTACCCAGATGCGGTCCACCATCACGTTGCAGCGCATGTTCGCCAATGAACTGGCGCTGAAGGGCGAAGACTATCCCAAGCTGATGTCGGCCATGGATGTGATCGAAATGGCAACAATGGGCGGGGCCAAGGGGCTGAAGCTGGACCACAAGACCGGTAGTCTGACCCCGGGCAAAGAGGCGGATATCATCCTTCTGGATGGGAATGCGCTGAACGTGGCCCCCTTGAACCACGTGCCGGGGGCGGTGGTCACGCTGATGGAACGCTCCAACGTCTCGACCGTCATCTGCGCAGGTCAGGTGCGGAAGTGGCAGGGCGCGCTTCTTGGCCATGACATCGCAAAACTGCGCGCAGAGCTGGAGGCGAGCCGCGATTACCTGCTGGATAAGGCAGGCGTTCCGCAGGATTTGTTCCGCGCCTAAGGCATCGGCCCGGTCCCCTTGCGGGGCCGGGCCTGTTTCATCCCTGTGCCTCGGGGGCGAAACTTTCGACAAAGGCCACCATCCGCGGCAGGCAGATCGTGTGAAGATCGTAGCTTCCGATGGCGAACTCCCGCGCGGCTTGCCGCAGCGGGGCATAGGCGGCAGGCTCCGCCAAGGCAGCGGTCAGCGTCTTGGCCCAACCCTCGACATCGAAGAAATCGACCAAAAGCCCGGTTTCCCCGTGCCGAAGAACCTCCTCTACCGGCGCCGTGCGCGAACCCACAACCAAACAGCCCGCCGCCATCGCCTCGAGCATCGACCACGACAGGACGAAGGGATAGGTCAGATAGGCATGGGCCCGGCTGACATGCAGGATGGACCGAAAGACCGGGTAGGGCACCTTACCCATGAAATGCACGCGGCTGAGGTCAATGCGGTCGCGCACCTCGGCCAAGATCTGCTCTTTCCAGCCCTTGGCCCCCTTGGGCGCTGCCCCATAACTCACCTCATCGCCCCCCACGATCACCACCTGTGCCTGAGGTCGCG
>JALOTC010000140.1 GCA_025458085.1 Cypionkella sp.
GGGTATGACAACCCCCAAGACCCCGTTCAACCTCGCCGAGTTTCTTGCGACCCCCGCCACCATCAAGGTGCGCAAAAAGCCGAAATGGTCCCGCCTCTCACAACCCCCGGAAAAAGAGCCGGAGGCAGAGCAGGAGTAACCCCACCCCGCCCCTGCGACCTCACCCGCGCGGCCCTGTCGGGCAGGCGCGGGCGGGGAAGGCCCCCCGCGCCGTCTGTACGGGGGGTGTACAGGGGGTGTACGCAGGGTGACAGGTGTTTTTGGAACGATTTCAGGCCGTTGCGCGCTCAACACTCGCAACGATGGTCTCCACCACTTCCACCAGCAACCCCTCATCCTCGCACTCCGCCATCACCCGAACCAAGGGTTCGGTGCCGGATTTGCGGATCAAAATCCGCCCCGATCCGGCAATCCGTGCCTCCATCGCGGCGATCACGTCTTGCACGCTCGGGTCAGAAAGGGGCGCTTTTCCAACGCCATAGCGCACATTCTTCAACATCTGAGGCACCGTGTCGAACTGCTTGACCAGTGTGGCGGCAGGCTCTCCCGTCCGCACCATCTCGGCCAGAAATTGCAGCCCCGCCACCAGTCCGTCACCCGTGGTGGCATAGTCGGTCATCACAATATGCCCCGACTGCTCGCCCCCAAGGTTGAAACCCTTTTCCCGCATTCTTTCAACAACATAGCGGTCACCAACAGCCGTGCGTTCCAGCCCGATCCCCGCCTGCGCGAGCCGCCGTTCCAGCCCAAGGTTCGACATGACGGTGGCCACCAAAGCCCCCCCTTTCAGCCGCCCCTCCTGCGCCCAGCGCAGCGCCATCAGCGCCATGATCTGGTCGCCATCGGCCACTTTTCCCTGCGAATCCAGGATCATAACCCGGTCCGCATCGCCATCAAGGCAGATCCCCACATCCGCCCCATGCGCCACCACCGCCTCCGCCGCCGTCTCCGGATGGGTGGACCCGCAGCGATGGTTGATATTCGTCCCATTGGGCGACACCCCCATACGCCGCCCCATTCGCGCAATCGACCACAACTTTCAGCCCATCCAGCTTCACGCCCGAAGGGAAGGTCGTCTTGACGAATTCCTGATACCGCCCCCGCCCATCCTCGATCCGTTTCGCGCGGCCAATGTTTTGGGGCTGGGCCGGGAGGATTTCGCCAGCCACAATCGCTTCGATCTCCGCCTCCGCCTCATCGGAAAGCTTGAAGCCATCGGGGCCGAAGAACTTGATTCCATTATCTTCATGCGGGTTGTGGCTGGCCGAGATCATCACGCCAAGATCCGGGTCAGGAACCCGACCGCAGGGGTCGGCACGGGGCCAAGGAGCAGCACATTCATCCCCGTGGAGGTGAGCCCCGCCGTCAGCGCGTTTTCAAGCATATAGCCCGAAAGCCGCGTGTCCTTGCCAATTACCACCCGATGGGCCGCACTGCCATCACGGCGGAAATACCGCCCCGCCGCCGCCCCAAGGCGCAGCGCCATCTCGGCGGTCATCGGATAGGTATTGGCGCGGCCCCGCACGCCATCGGTGCCGAACAGTTTCCGTGTCATGCGTCACTTCCCCTCGTTACCGCCTGCCAGAGCGACAGCGCCTGCCGCGTCTCGGCCACATCATGCACGCGGATCATCTGTACCCCCTGCGCCACCCCGGCCAAAGCCACGGCAAGCGATCCGGGCATCCGCCGCTGCGCCTCTTCCACGCCCGAAAGCGTGCCGATAAACCGTTTGCGGCTTGCCCCCAGCAGAACCGGCAGGCCAAGCCCATGAAAGAGCGACAGCCGCGCCAGAAGGGCGAGGTTATGGGCCAGCGTCTTGCCGAAACCTATCCCCGGATCAACCGCGATCCGTGCGCGCGGGATGCCTGCGGCCACAGCCGCCTCCACCCGTTCAGACAGCGCATCATAGACATCCAGCAGCACATCGTCATAGCGCGGGTCGTCCTGCATCGTCGCCGGAGTCGCGATGGAATGCATCAGGATCACCGGCGCACCGCTTTCGGCCACCACACGCGCCATCTCGGCATCAAAACGCAGCGCCGTCACATCGTTGACAATTACCGCACCGGCGGCAAGCGCCGCCTTGGCCACGGCGGACTTGCGCGTGTCGATGGAAATCGGGCGGGAAATGCCACCCGCGCGCAGGGCCGCGATCACCGGGGCGGTGCGGGCAGTTTCCTCCTCCACCGTCACCTCGGCCGCGCCAGGGCGCGTGCTTTCGCCGCCGATGTCGATGATATCAGCCGCGGAAGCCATGTCTCGCGCCGCCATCATCGCGGCTTGCGGTGCAAGGAACAGCCCACCATCCGAGAAACTGTCCGGCGTGACGTTCAGAATGCCCATGATCTGCGGGCGGTCCATGGACAGGCCCGCAAAGGCCGGGCGCGGCGCGATCAGCGGGGCAAGACGTTCTGCCGGCACTTGCCCCACCGGCACGACGCGCGGCGGCGCATGGCGAGACAGGAGTTCAACATGCGAAAAGCGGCACCAGCCACCACCCAAGGGCAAAGCATCCGCCGGAGCGGCGGCATCGGTCAAGGGAAGGGGGCGGATATATTCCATGGCTTCGGCTTAGGCGTGAAGCAGTGCGCTTGGCAAGAGCCGTACTCAGGCCCGCTCCACCGGAACGCGACTTCCCGCCGGAACCGCAACATTTCCGTGAACAAGGATTCCGCGCGCGGCCATCGTCTCTGCCAGCCAAAGCGCGAGCGCGACCGGATCGGCAGATTTTGGGCCATCCACCGCATCCAGCACCATCTTCGATGGTGCCCAGACCACCGATTGCCCGCGCTTGATGGCCCAGTCAATTTCTGTCCTTGTGGCCACGACGACGCAGCGCGGATCGCGGGCGGCAAGCGACCAAGCGTTTTGCTCGATCGCAAGCAGATCCACCCGGCGCTGCGTCGGGCGGTGTCCCGTTTGCGGGCGCGGCAGGTCGGGCAGGCCAAGCGTAAAGATCACCGGCACGCCGCGCGCAAGGATTGAATCGATCCGCGTCGAGAGATCAGGCGCCGCAATGGCTGCATTGTCGAGATGCACGACCAGCGGATGCACCGCCGCCTCTTCGCCGTCCTGCCCGATCACACGCAGCGGCACTTCGGCACGCGAGCGAACGATTTCGACGCCAAGTTTATAGGGGCCGATGTCCAGCTTTTCGATCCGCACGAAGGCCCGCATCGCCTGCGGTTCGGCCAAAATGCGCTCGGCAACCCGTTCGGCCAGAGTCTCCAAAAGGTTCAGCCGTTCGGCGGCCAGTTCGGCAGCGATGGCTTCGGTAATCCGGTCGTAAGAGAGGATGCGGTCAACATCGTCGTTCAGCGGCGCGGTCACAGGCCGCACCTCGACCACCACATTGAACATCACGCGCTGCTTGTGGCCGCGTTCCTTCTGGAAGGCCCCAATCTCGACCTCGACCACATGGTCACGCAGGCTGATCCGGTCGCGCGGATCGGTGGAGGCGGAGGCGAGGCTGCGCTCTTCGGGATGGGCAAAGGCGAGGCGGATGTCGGTGGTCATCGGGTCCCCTCCCTGAACCGAGGATGCTAGGAGGATAAGCCCCCTTCGCCTTGCTCACATGCCCCATGACGACGCCCCCTGCAAGGACTGCGACGTCTGAAGGGCTGCTGGCGAACCGATGTGATCGGGTCGCAGCCGCGTCATCTCTTGCTCTCGGGGCAGCGCCTCGCGGTCCCACCTCAACGCTTGGCGACAAGGGCCGGGGAGGGCTGTCTGCCCTCCCCGAACCCCTCCCGAGAGTATTTTCACCAAGATGAAGGGGATGGCGCGCGAACGAAGGCCGAAGCTCTTCCTTTGATCTCCTGATCAGGGTTGGCGATAAAAGAGATGCGCGCCGATCTGCGCCGTTTGGGGGAAGCGGCGTGCCCAACCCGGGCGCACCGCATGCGTGTGGAAATGCGTAGCCCCCCGTGTCAGGCCGCGTGGCGCGCCATCCAGCATCAGCCGCGCAATCTTGCCCGCACGATCCGCTGCAGTCTTGTCGCGCATCACATCGCGCGTGCCATCGCAGGTATAGGAAAACTGGCAGCCGCCCTTGCCGCCCTGATTGACGACACCGCAGACTGTGGCCGGGTATTCAGGATTATCGACGCGGTTCAAGATCACCTCGGCGACGGCGAATTGACCACGCAGCGTTTCGCCCCGTGCCTCGAAATAAAGCGCGCTCGTTAGGCATTGCCACTCGGCATCCCCTTCCGGGCGAGGCTGGCTATCGACAAACTCCACATCGTAGCGCACGACAGCAGGGGATTGGCGCGTGCCCTTGGCAATGGCGCTCAGTCGTGATGGGGGAATAGCGCCCAGAAGTTGCTGTTCCACCCCCATGAGAGCGGCGATCTGTTCAGTCCCCTGGAGTGCGGGGCTGTTGGACTGGCTCACCGTCACATCGGCGAAGGCCGCTCCACCTTGGGCAAGGGCCACGAGCGTGGCGAGTGCCCAGACTTGTCGCAAGCGCATGTCTGCTGTTCCGTTCTGTTGCCATGCCGCACCCGCAGAGGCGCGACGGTCGGGGCGGATAGGCAAAAGAAGGAGCGCGGTCTACCTTGAGTGGGCTTTTTTCCCGGAAACGCGCGAAAATCGGCGGAAACCCGCGCAAATTTGATCAATCCTTGTGCCAGGGAGTCTTGACGGCACAGGATATCGTGGGTCGTGCGGCCTAGCCTTGGCGGTCGTGCAAGGCCAGATGGGCCGCCGCCAGACGCGCCAAAGGCACCCGATAGGGAGAGCAAGAGACATAATCGAAGCCCGCCTTGCGGCAAAAGGCGATTGATTCCGGGTTGCCGCCATGTTCGCCGCAGACGGACAGCGTCAGGTCACTCCGCGTGCGCCGCCCGCGCTCTGCCCCGATCAGGAGGAGTTCGCCGACCCCATCCACATCCAGCACATGGAACGGGTCCTCGGGGAAAACGCCCTGCTGGACATAGGTGTTCATGAACCGCCCCGCATCATCGCGCGACAGGCCATAGGTCATCTGCGTCAGGTCATTCGTGCCGAAGGAGAGGAAAGCCGAATGCTGTGCGATCTCTCCCGCCCGCAGCGCCGCGCGGGGGGTTTCGACCATGACACCCAGTTTGTAGTCGAAATCGCGCCCTGCCCGAATGCGAACACTGGCCGCCACGGCATCGATGCGGGATTTGACGAGTTCCACCTCGCGCTTGGCGCTGACGAGGGGGATCATCACCTCGGGGACCACGGCGGCACCACGGCGGGCCACCTCGACCGTCGCCTCGAAAATGGCCTGGGCCTGCATGTCATAGATTTCGGGCAGCACGACGCCAAGGCGCACCCCGCGCATGCCAAGCATCGGGTTGAATTCGGCCAAAGCCTCGGCCCGGCGGGTGACTTCGGACAGGGGTTTGTCCAAAGCCTCGGCCAATTCCCGCAAGCCTTCGCGGCTATGAGGCAGGAATTCATGCAAGGGCGGATCGAAAAGGCGGATGCAGACCGGCAAGCCCGCCATGATTTCGAACAATTGCACGAAATCGGCCCGCTGCATCGGCAAAAGGCGGGCCAGTGCGGCGGCGCGGTCCTTGGGTTGATCGGCAAAGATCATCTCGCGCATCACGACGAGACGATCCTCTTCGAAGAACATATGTTCGGTCCGGCACAGGCCGATGCCTTGCGCCGCGAATTGGCGGGCGGTGGCGGCATCGGCCGGGGTATCGGCATTGGCGCGGATGCCGATATCGCGGAAACGATCCGCCCAGCCCAGAAGCGTCTGGAAATGCTCGTCGAGCGCGGGGGCGAGCATATCGGCCGCGCCGGCAAGGATTTGGCCCGTGGTGCCATCCACCGTGATGACATCGCCTTCGCCAAAGCTGCGGTCGCCTGCATGGATGCGGCGGTCGCGGGCATCCAGCCGGATATCCGCCCCGACGACGCAAGGCAGGCCAAGGCCACGGGCGATCACGGCGGCGTGGCTGGTCATGCCGCCGCGTTCTGTCAGAACACCCGCAGCGGAATGCATCCCGCGGATATCTTCGGGCGCCGTTTCGCGACGCACAAGGATGCACGGCTCCCCCCGCGCGGCACTGGCTTGTGCAGCATGGGAGGAAAAGACGATCCGCCCCACGGCAGCACCGGGACTTGCCGCGATGCCACGCGCCACCACATCGCGGGGACCACGCGGGTCCACCTGCGGGTGAAGGAGTTCAGAGAGCGCCCGGGGTTCTACGCGCAGGACCGCCTCCTCCTCGGAGATGACGCCATCCTGCGCCAAGGCCACGGCCACGCGCAGACCGGCGCGGGCCGACCGCTGCACCCGCACCGCATCCAGCACGGCAAGGCGGCCATCTTCGATGGTGAATTCAATCTGCATTTCCTCGCGCAGTTTTGCGCGGCAGGCAGCCCCATGGCGGAGCAGATCGGCGAAAAGCGCAGGCGCGATATCTTCGAGCGAGGCCCCCCGCGGGTCGCGTGTCAGATACATGGCCTGCGGGGCCTTAAGCGCATCGCGCCCCTGACTATGGGCCAGATATCGCCCCGTCACCTGCCCCGCCCCGGTGACCGGATCGACGAACTGGATCACGCCAGAGCCGGAAATACCCTGCCCCATCCCTTGGGCCATTTCCTGCACCACCAGCCCAAGGGGCGCATTTTCCGGCGCGCCTTTGGCTTGGCGCAACAGCCGTGCGGTTGTGCCTTCCCAAGCGCGGGCCATGGACCGCAGAACTTGTGCCAATTGTTGGGCCGGGTCCTGGGGAAAATCTTCGTCCATTTCTTGCGCATAAAGGCGCAAGGCATCGCGGATCGCATTGTCGGATGGCTCGCTGGCCGCGAACATGTCGGGGTCTAGCCGCGCGACATGGGTCGCATAGCTTTGGATGAAGCGGAGCGAGATGGCATTGGCCGCCTGGATGGCATTGGCCGCCTGCGCGCCATGACGCGCAACAAGGTCATCGTGGCGGGCGTGGTTGTGGCCCACGTTCAGGATCGTCGCAGGCCCGCCCCAATCGGGGTTTTCCGGGCTGGGGCGGACGCTGACCAAAGCGCCGTCGCCGAAAAGCGACAGGATCGCACGGGCATCGACGGGATGGCCCGCCGCGATGGCGCGGACGACCGGCGCGGGGATCGCCACGGTGCGCGGTACGGGC
>JALOTC010000141.1 GCA_025458085.1 Cypionkella sp.
CCCCAGAATGAATTCGTGGCCCAATTCATCGGCAGCCCTGCCATGAACCTTCTGCCGGGCGAGGTGGTGGAAACCGGTCCCACCACCACCATCCGGCTTGCCAATGGCGGCACGGCACAGTCCACCGTGCCCACCACCGCCGCCGACAAGGGCCGCAAGGTCAATGTCGGCGTCCGCCCCGAAGATCTGGTCGCGACCGAGGGCACGCCCGTCTTTACCGGAGAGGTCGAGATCACCGAAGCCTTGGGCGAGGTGACGCTGCTCTACTTCAAACGTCAGGGCGATGCCGCGCAGGTCGTGGCCAAACTCCCCGGCATCCACCCCGATCTGCGGCGGAAATCCGTGGCGCTGTCGGCAGACCCGGCCAAGGTCCACCTTTTCGCCGATGGGATCAGCCTGCTTTACCGCTGACCCCGCCCCCAAAAGCAAAGGCCCCCACACTGGGGGCCTTTTCCTTCACGCCCGCTTGGCCCTTTCGTGAAAGATGAAGCCAAGGAAGTTCAGCAAGACTTGGGCTGCGAGGATCGCGGTTGATTGTGTCGGGTCATAGTCCGGGGCCACCTCCACCAGATCGATCCCCACGATCTCATGCCCCCGCGCCACGCCCTGCAAAATCTCCAGCACTTCGTAATAGAGGAACCCGCCATGGCTCGGCGTGCCGGTCCCCGGCGCGATCGATGGGCAGAAGCCATCGATATCAATCGTCACATAAATCCGCGCGCCCTTGGGGATGCGGGCGAGAACCCCCTCCAGCCCCAGTTTCCGCACCTGCCGGACAGAGAGGATATCATCCCCCATCGCGCGGGCCGCATCATAGCCATCCTTCGCGGTCGAGGAGACGTTACGGATGCCAAGCGCGGTGATTCCGGTCACATATTCCTTTTCCGCCGCGCGCCGCATCGGGTTGCCATGCCCGTGCCGCACCCCATGGCGCACATCCACAAAATCCAGATGCGCGTCGATTTGCAGAATATGGATCGGCCCTTGGTCATCAAAGGCGCGGATACAGGGGATATTCACCGAATGATCCCCGCCGATCACCACCGGCAGCGCACCGGCCCTCAAGATCGCCCGCACCCCTGCCTCGATATTGGCATGGCTCGTTTCCGTATCGGTATGCACGATATCCGCATCACCAATATCCACGATCCGGACCTCTGAGCCCAGATAGGTGCAATCGTCCTCATGGTCATAGGCCCCGGCATGACCAAAGGAAAACAGCGTCGAGGCTTCGCGCACCGCGCGCGGCCCGAACCGCGCCCCGGCACGGAACTGGGTGCCAAAGTCAAACGGCGCGCCAAGCACCGCCACATCCGCATCAATCGCGCCCCAATCCGCCACATAGGGCCTCTTGCCAAAGGTCGAAATCCCCACAAAGGGCAGGTTCAACCGCCCCTTTTCATAGCCATGTCCGCTCATCGCCTTCTCCCTTGGCCGTCCCGAATGGGCGCAACCATGCGTCCCGATGCGCCCCTTGTCCAGCGCCCGAAAAGGGTGCAGCCTACCGGAAAATTGGAGGGGAACCATGCCGATCACCGTCACCACCCAGATGGCACAGGCCTATGCCCAAGATGGCGCGGTCCTGATCAAGGGCCTTTTCGCCGATTGGGTGGAGGAATTGCGCGCAGGCGTCGAACGCAACATGGCCAACCCCGGCCAACCAATGCCCACGCTGAAACCCGGCGAACAGGGCCGCTTCTTTGACGATTACTGCAACTGGAACCGCATCCCCGAATTTGAACGCGCGATCTTTGGCTCCAATGTCGCCGATGTGGCCGCCGCCTTGATGGGCTGCGAAAAGGTGCAGCTTTTCCACGACCATGTTCTGGTCAAGGAACCCGGCACCTCCAAACCCACGCCCTGGCATACTGATGGCCCCTATTACTTTGTCGAAGGCCGCCAGACCGTCAGCTTCTGGGTCCCGCTGGACCCTGTCCGCGAGGCGTCCTTGCGCTGCGTCGCGGGCAGCCATCTGTGGGAAAAAGACGTCCTTCCCACCCGCTGGATGGCCGAGACGAATTTCTACCCCGGTGATCACGACTATATGCCCGTCCCGGACCCCGAGGCCGAAGGGATGCGGATCGTGGAATGGGAGATGGAGCCCGGCGATGCGGTGGCCTTCCACTACCGCACGCTGCATGGCACGCGCGGCAACACCACCCAGAACCGCCGCCGGGCGTTCTCGCTGCGTCTGGTGGGCGAAGACGCCCGCTATGTCGACCGCCCCGGTCCGACTTCACCGCCATTCCCCGGCCATGGGATGCGGCCGGGCCAGCCCTTGCGCGAAGATTGGTTCCCCGTCTTGCGCGGCTAAACGCCCCAAGACGGAAACAGTCAGAGGTAAGGACTTGTAGGGGCAGGGCAGATCGGTTTCCCTGCGCCACATTCAAAGAGGTGCATAATTGACCAAGGACCCCAAAGGCTTTCGCCCGAAAGCCTTCCCGCCGCCGGAATTCCCGCCCCGCAAACGGCCTGCCTTTGCCCGCATGCCACCGGCCGTGTTTCCGTCTGTCATGGGGCTGTTGGGCCTCTCCCTCGCGCTGCGCCGCGCGCTGGAGGAAGCGGGCCTGCCGCTTGGGCTGGCGGAGCTTTTCATGGGGCTTGTCGCCGGGCTTTGGGTCTTTTGTTTTGTCGGCTATGCGCGAAAAATCTCCCTCCGCCGCAAGGTCATCCGTGAAGACCTTGCCATCCTGCCCGGCCGCGCGGGCCTTGCCGCAGGAAGCGTGGGCGGCTTTCTGACCGCCGCGATCCTTGCCACCTTTGCCCCCGGTCTTGCCAAAATCCTTCTGCCCTTGACGTTTGCGCTGCACGGGATCGTGGTTGTGGCGATCATCCGCGCCATCATCCTGCTGCCGGATGAGGCGCGGGGCGTTACCCCCGTCTGGCATCTTATCTTTGTTGGCCCCATCGTCGGGGCCTTGGCCGCCGTGCCCTTGGGCTGGACCACCCTTGCCAGCCTCATCCTCTGGGGCACGATCCCGATGGCCCTCGGCATATGGGCGGCAAGCGCGCGGCAACTGATGCGCCGCATCCCGCCCGCCCCCCTGCGCCCGCTTTTGGCCATCCACCTTGCCCCGGCAAGCCTGTTCGCCTCTGTCGCGGGGCTTCTGGGCTATCACAGCCTCGCCCAAGGCTTCACGGCCCTTGGCGTCGTGATCTTCATCGCCCTGATAGCCAAACTGCGCTGGATCACCGAAACGGGCTTTTCCGCGCTCTGGGGGGCCTTTACCTTCCCCCTTGCCGCCTTTGCCGCTGCCCTGCTCATTAACGGTTGGGCCTTGCCCGGCGTTGTGGTGACGGCGCTTGCCTTGGGCTTCAACACCACCATCGCATGGAAGGTGATCCG
Source organism: Cypionkella sp. (assembly GCA_025458085.1). Classification (GTDB taxonomy): domain Bacteria; phylum Pseudomonadota; class Alphaproteobacteria; order Rhodobacterales; family Rhodobacteraceae; genus Pseudotabrizicola. The sequence goes on from JALOTC010000141.1 coordinate 3,347, forward strand.
GCTTTGGCCCAAAGGCACGCTGGCGGCCAAGACGAACGCCGCGACGGCCTAGGCCAAGGAACACGGATGTGGGGCTGCGCCCCGTTCCTTAGAGAGAGGGCGGGGGGCGCTGCCCCCCGCACCCCCCGGAGTATTTTTGCCAAGATGAAGGGGCAGGGCGCCATGGCGAGGGATGCGGAGAACCTTAGCCTCAAGGCGCAGGCGTCAGCCGCGTGATCCCCACCGCCGCCGCGCGGGCAAGATTGGGGTCAAGGCTCATCGGCACATATTCGCCCCGCCGCCAGCGTTCGCCCAGATCGTCATAATGGCGGCTCAGCGGATGGCCCGATTGCCCGGTGGAAATCACAAAGACCGAGGAGTCGGGGTCCGCGAAATCATAAACCCCGCGATAGCCCGCGCCATGCACATTCAGCCAAGGCTCCGGCCCCGTGCCTTTGGTCCGCCCCCGTTGCAGCGTGAAGTCACCACCACTCGTCGATTGACGGATGTTCACAAACCACTTGAGGAAAGGCACCTCGCCCAGAACCGGGTGGTCATGCGTGGCCTGATGCGCATCGCCCCAGCGCCAGCTTTCCGGGTTCGGCCCATAGCGTTCGGTCAGATCCAGAAGCGCCGCATCCAGCGCGATCCGCGCAAGGTCGGTGCAGCTTTCAATTGCTGCCGATTGGATCACATCGCACCAGACCGAAGCCCCGCCGGTGTCGCGATAGACGCGTTCGATAAACACCGGGTCGAAATGGGTGAAATCATCCGCCACCGGCCCCAATTCGTCGCGGATCAGCCGATCCTGCAACGCCCGCGCCCAAGCCATATAGATCAAGGGTTCAGGCAGATGTTCATTCATCTCGCCATTCCATTCCGCAAGCAGCATCAGCGCGCGCTCGCGCAGGCGTTCCGGCGTGCCATCGGGGGCGGGTTCCCCCGTGAACCACAGATCCGCCCCGATCAAGGGCAGGATCGTGCGCGCGGCATTGGATACCGTATCGAGCTGCGCCTCGATAAAGCTTTCGCGCGTATGCACCTCGCGCGTTTGCATCAGGGTCAGCCAGCGCTGGATGCGCTGCGTATCGCCCCACAGAAAGCTCACATGGTCGGGGAAGGGGCGGTCGACGATTTTGTTGTTCGTATTGCCCAAGATGCCGCTGGTCGGGTCCATCACCCGCGGGTTCGCCTCATAGGGGAAAACTCCCTGCCACCGGCTTGCCGGGTCTGTTCCCGGGGCGGGCATCCGGCCTTGGGTCGGGTGGTTCGGGTCGCGCCGCGGCATCGCGCCAACCATCTGGAACGCAATCCCCGCCTCATCGGCCAGCATCACATTCTGCGCAGGCGCGACGAACAGACGTCCCGCCTCCAAAGCCGCCTCGATCCCATTCGCGCGCATCAGCCGCATCGCGGCGGTCATGCTCGTATCCGCAGGCGACAGCGCCGTCCAACTCAGCGCCGGCACATGGCCGGGGGGGGTGACACTGGCAAGGTCATAATGCGACCCCGGCAGGATCGGCCCCGATTCTGACCAGCGCAGCGTGATCGTCACCGGCGTGCCATCGCGGACCTGAATGATGGACCGCCGCGTCTCGAACGGGCGAAAGCCCGAGGCGGTCTCATATTCCTCGGGATTGTCGGGATTCACCCGCTCCATGACAATGTCCATGTCGTCCAGATAGCTGGAGGTCAAGGCCCAGCCAAGCCGCGCCGACCGCCCCGCCATCACCGCTGGCACGCCCGGAATCGTGGCCCCGATCACGCCTCCCGTCTGCAATTCCAGCCGCGCCAGATACCAGATCGCCGGCGCGGTAAAGCCCAGATGCGGGTCGTTGGCCAAAAGCGTCCCCCCGGCGGCAGACCGATGCGGGGCCGCCGCCCAAGAATTCGACGCCCCCGCAAAGGGCAGCGCGGGGAAGGGCGAGAGGGGGTCCTCCGCCGCCAGTCGCATCGGCGCCACAGGCGGCATCACCCCGGGCATCAGGCTCGCATAATCGGGCAGGGCGGTCACGGCCCGCGTCGGATCATCGGGCAGGATATCGGCCAGCCGCGCCTCGGGCAAAAGCGCCGACAGCCGCGCGCGCTTCACCTCCGCCTCCAGATGGCCGGAAAGCTGCAAGGCCATCAGCTTGATGATGGCAATCGAATCCGCCGGTGCCCAAGCCGCGATTTCGTTCGAGAACAGAAAGAACTCCGGCGCCCCCCGCCCGCGCGCGCCTTCATTGATCTGCCCGATCCAGGCATTGACCCCCCGCGCATAGGCCTCTAGCGCCGCGCGGGTGGGGGCGTCCTGCGCCTCCACCGA
>JALOTC010000142.1 GCA_025458085.1 Cypionkella sp.
ATCCAGCGCATCGGCGGCAATGATCCAGAGGCTTTGGGCAAGGTCTCTTGGTCCATCGACCTGTCGGGCGGCATCCAGCGCGTCGCGCTGAAGCATGGCTGCGTGCCCTTCGGCAATGGCAAGGCCCGCGCCGTGGCGTGGAACCTGCCCGACCCGATCCCGACGCACCGCGAACCGCTCTATTCGCCGCGCCCCGATCTCGTCGCCGAATATCCGACGCGCGAAGATGGTCGCCAGCAGCGGATGCCGAATATCGGCCTGACGGTGCAGACTGCGAATGTGGAAAACAAGGTCCACGAATCCTTCCCCATCATCCTGACCACCGGTCGTCTGGTGGAATACGAAGGCGGCGGCGAAGAGACGCGCTCGAACCCCTGGCTTGCCGAATTGCAGCAAGACATGTTCGTCGAGATCAACCCCGCCGATGCACAGGCGCGCGGGATCGTCGATGGCGGCTGGGTCTGGGTGACAGGGCCCGAAGGCGGGTCCAAGGCCCGGATGAAGGCACTGGTGACCGAACGTGTGGGGCAGGGCGTGGCCTTCATGCCCTTCCACTTCGCGGGCTGGTTCCAGGGTGTCGACCAGCGGGGCAACTACCCCGAAGGCACCGACCCGATCGTTCTGGGCGAATCCGTCAACGTCATCACCACCTATGGCTATGACCCTGTGACAGGCATGCACGAAGGCAAGGTCACGCTTTGCCAGATCGCGGCCGCCTGAGGGGAGGAAAAGAACAATGGCACGCATGAAATTCCTCTGCGACGCTGACCGCTGCATCGAATGCAACGCCTGCGTCACCGCCTGTAAGAACGAACACGAGGTTCCGTGGGGCATCAACCGCCGCCGGGTCGTCACGCTGAATGACGGTCTGCCCGGCGAACGGTCGGTGTCGATGGCCTGCATGCATTGCACCGATGCGCCCTGCGCCTCGGTCTGCCCGGTCAGCTGCTTCTACACCACGGCGGATGGCGTTGTTTTGCACAACAAGGATACCTGCATCGGCTGCGGCTATTGCTCCTACGCCTGCCCCTTTGGCGCACCGCAATATCCGCAGATGGCCAACTTCGGCACGCGCGGCAAAATGGACAAATGCACCTATTGCGCCGGCGGGCCAGAGGCCGACCACAGCCAAGCGGAATATGTCAAATACGGCAAGAACCGTCTGGCCGAAGGCAAACTGCCGCTTTGCGCCGAAATGTGCTCCACCAAATCGCTCTTGGCAGGTGACGGCGACATCATCGCCGAAATCTACCGCGAACGTGTGGTGACCCGCGGCTATGGCTCGGGCGCGTGGGGCTGGCGCACCGCCTACGGCGAAACGGTCACGGTGTAAGGAGAGGCATGATGAAACACATCCTTGCACGGGTCCTTCTGACCCTTTCCCTGATGCTTGGCCTCGCGCTGCCCTCGGTGGCGCAGGTCAACCCGACCGAGCAGTCGGTGAACGAAGACGCGCTGTTCCAGCAACTGGGCAGCGGCGATTATGTCGCCGGTCGGATTTCCATCCCCGATGCGAATGCAGGCTATCTGATCAAGCCGGAAAACAAGCTCTGGGCCGCGCTTCAGGGCGATACGCTTCATATTCTGTCGATCTGGTCCGTTGTGGGCATGATCGTCCTGCTGACGGCCTTCTATCTCATCCGTGGCAAGATCCGCGTCGATGGCGGGCTGTCCGGGCGCAAGATCCTGCGCTTCAACGCGATCGAACGCTTCGCCCATTGGACGCTTGCCTCCACCTTCATCATCCTCGCGCTGTCGGGGCTGAACATCATCGTCGGCAAGACCATCCTTCTGCCGATCATCGGCGAGGTCGCCTTCGGCACGCTCTCCGCTTGGGGCAAGATCGCGCATAATTTCCTCGCTTGGCCCTTCATGGTGTCGCTGGTTCTGGTTCTGGTGCTGTGGATCATCCACAACATCCCCAACAGCGTGGACCTGCAATGGATCAAGCAGGGCGGCGGCCTCCTGAAAAAGGGCGTTCACCCCCCGGCCAAGAAGTTCAACGCCGGTCAAAAGCTGATCTTCTGGTCGGTCATCCTTGGCGGCGCAGCCCTGTCCTTCACCGGCTTCATGCTGCTCTTCCCGGCAGAGGCGGGCACCCCGGCTGACTGGCAGTTCTACCAGACCATCCACGCCCTGACGGCAGCCATTCTCTCGGCCATCATCATCGCCCATATCTACATCGGCTCGGTGGGCATGGAAGGCGCTTTCGATGCCATGGGTTCGGGCGAAGTGGATGAAAACTGGGCCAAAGAGCACCACTCGCTCTGGGTCGAGGAAGTAAAGGGCACCACCGGCGCACGCGCACATCCGGCTGAGTGATCTGCAAGACTATGAACATCGGCCCCGTCCCTGACCGGGCGGGGCCGAGTCCGTAAAGGAACAAAGGGCAAGGGATGAACGATCCGGACAAGGATATGCTCGAGGCGGCTCTGGCCGACCTTTCGCTGCCGGATGGGACACCCCTTGTCGGTTCGGGGCGGATTGCGGGGCTTGGCCTTTCGGGCAACCGGGTGAATCTCTCCATCCTGACCACCCCGGCCGAAGCTCCCACGCTCGCCACCTTGCGCGATGCTGCCGAAGCGCGGCTCCGCACCCTTCCCGGCGTCAGCAATGCCTTCGTCGTGCTGACGGCAGAAACGCCCGCCGCAGCCAAGGCCCCGCCCCAGCTTGGTACGCCAAAATCCGCCCCAAAGCCCGCGCCCAAGGCGGATCCTCTGGCAGCGATCCGGCATGTTGTGGCTGTTGCCTCTGGCAAGGGCGGCGTCGGCAAATCCACCACCACCGTCAACCTCGCCCTCGGCCTTGCCGCACAGGGGCTAAAGGTCGGTGTTTTGGATGCCGATATCTATGGCCCCTCGCTCCCCACGCTTCTGGGCCTGCATGGCAAACCCCAGGCCAACGGGCGCAAGCTTGTTCCGATGCAGGCCTATGGTCTGCGCGCCATGTCCATGGGATTTCTGGTCGATCCTGAAACCGCAATGGTCTGGCGCGGGCCGATGATCATGTCGGCGATCACGCAGATGATGGCCGATGTCGACTGGGGCGCGCTGGATGTGCTTTTGGTCGATATGCCCCCCGGCACGGGTGACGCGCAACTTGCGCTGGCCCAAGGCACCCGGCTCTCCGGCGCGGTGATCGTCTCCACGCCGCAGGACCTCTCGCTGATCGACGCGCGGCGCGGCATCACCATGTTCCGCAAGGTGGATGTGCCAATCCTCGGGATCGTCGAGAATATGGCCCATTTCATCTGCCCCGATTGCGGGGGCAGCCATGCGATCTTTGGCCAAGGCGGCGCGCAGGCCGAGGCGGACAGGCTGGGCGTGCCTTTCCTTGGCGCGGTCCCCCTGACGATGGACCTACGCGCGGCATCCGATGCGGGCCAACCCATCACCGCCCGCGATCCCGACGGCCCGTTGGGTCGCCTCTATCAAAACATGGCGCGGTCGCTTCTGGCCGGCCTAACCCCCAATCTCCGGGCCAATGGCCCGACACTGACCTGACAGGAGATCACGATGAAAGCCTTTGCCACTGCCGTTGTCTTTGCGGGCCTTCTGGCCTTTGGCGCGTCGATGGTGCTTGACCGCTCCTTCCAGCAGCCGACCTATTCCGCCTTCACCACCGAAGGCGCTCGGCTCACCGATCCGGGCTCCAATCTCGTGAATTACTAAGACCGCATGCGCCTTGCCCTTATCGGCGCCCTGCTCTTGGCCACCACGGCAGCGGCGCAGGATTTGACAGGCCACGGTGGTCCGGTCAGCGCCCTTGCCGCCGGGGCCGCCGTGGCAGTGTCCGGCGGCTTCGATGGGCGGGTCATCCTTTGGGATTCCACTCAGGCCAGCGCGCTCCGCATCGCCCGCCTGCACGATGGAAACGTGACAGCCGTGGCGCTTGCCGGGGAAACCCGCTTTCTGAGTGCAGGGCAAGACGGGCGCATTGCCCTGTGGGACAAGGGGGGAGCAGACCCGATCTGGTCCACGCCCAAGGAAGTCTCGCCCGTCTCTGCCCTTACTCTCGGGGGGGATCAGGTCGCCGCAGGCTTTCTCGATGGCCGCATCGCGCGGATTGATCTTGCCACCGGCGCCATGACGCTGCACCCCGCGCATGAGGGGCGCGTCGCGGGGCTCGCCTTCCTCCCAGATGGATCGCTCGCCTCCGTTGGTGGCGATCTGCGCTTTTCGCGCTGGGATTCTGCGGGCACCCTTCTCGCCCGCACCTCTCTGCCCGACCTGCCCAATGGTCTTGCCCGCGCGGGCGATGCCTTGGCCATTCCCTTTGCCGAAGGCGCGCTCCGGCTTCTCTCCCCCGAAGGCGAGATCCTGCCCGAACGCTTCCTGTCGGAACGTCCGCTGGTTGCCGTGGCCGCCAATGCCGAAACGGTTGCCGCGGCGGCGGTGGATGGCACCGTCTGGCTCCTCGATCTGCCCACCCTCGCCCCAAGGGCCGAAGTCCCCGGCGGCACCGGCCCGGTCTGGGCGCTCGCGCTCGAAGGTGAAACGCTCTTTGCCGCCGGAATGCAGGGTGTGATCCGCAGGCTCTCTGCCGTTGATGGCGCGTCGCTGGGTGGCACCCCCCTCGCCACCGCCAGCCTGCCCGAAGATACCAGCCGCGGCGCAGAGGTCTGGCAAGCCTGCGCCGTCTGCCATTCGCTCGACCCCGGCGATCATTCCCGCGCAGGCCCAAGCCTGCATGGCGTCCTTGGCCGCAGGATCGCGAGTGTCGAGGGCTATGACTTCTCCCCCGCCCTCCGCGCGATGGAGATTGTCTGGACCCCTGAGACCATTTCCGAACTCTTCGAATTCGGGCCAGAGGCCTATACGCCGGGGTCACGGATGCCTGACCAACGCGTGGGCGACCCCGCCGACCGTCAGGCGCTGGTCGAATACCTGTCGCGCTTCGCCCCCTGACCCATGGCCTTGCCCAAGGCCGGGGCCTATATCAGGGCTGCCGCAACCAAGGAAATCCCGATGATGCCCGACCTGCCGCTTTTGCCGGACCCGACCCTGCCCCGCCTTACGCGGGCGGTAAAGGGCCGGGATCATACGGGGGCCGAGGTCGAATTGCCCGTGGTCGAAGAACGCCCCCTGACCATCTACCTCAACAGTCAGGAAATCGTCACCGCCATGACGATCGGCGATTACCCCGATTATCTGGCGCTCGGATTCCTGCGCAACCAAGGCATGTTGCGCGATGATGATGTGGTGACCGGCGTCGATTACGATGAAGAGATCGAAACCGTCGTCGTCCGCACCGAACAACAGACCAGTTACGAAGACAAGCTCAAGAAAAAGACGCGCACCTCGGGTTGCGCGGTCGGCACCGTCTTTGGCGATATGATGGAAGGGTTGGAAGGCGTAACCCTCCCCCCTGCCGAATTGCGCACAAGCTGGCTCTATGCGCTTGCCCGCCAGATCAACACCCTGCCCTCCCTCTACCTGACCGCAGGCGCGATCCATGGCACGGTGCTCTGCCAAGAGGATCGGGTGCTCCTTTATATGGAAGATGTCGGGCGGCATAATGCGGTCGACAAGGTCGCGGGCTTCATGCTCCGCCACCAGATGCCCGCGGCAGACAAGATCCTTCAAAACCGCCATGATGGGCATCCCCGTCCTTGCCTCCCGCTCTGGCTTCACCGCTTGGGGCGTCGAAATCGCGCGCCAACTGGGGCTGACGCTGATCGGGCGGATGCGCGGGCAGAGGTTCGTCTGCCTCTCGGGCGAAGACCGGCTGATCCGCGACGCAGACCTCTCCTCCATCCCGGAAGAAGACCGCAAACACCGCCGCAAAGGGGCCGAGGAATGATCGCGGGCGTCATTCTGGCCGGGGGCCGCGCCACCCGCATGGGCGGCGGGGACAAGGGCCTGCGCATCCTCGGCGATCAGCGCCTGATGGATCATGTGATCGCCCGCCTTGGCCCACAGGTGGACAGGCTCGCCCTCAACGCCAACGGCGATCCCGCGCGTCTGGCCGAATTCGGCCTGCCCATTCTGGCCGACAGCTTGCCCGATCACCCCGGCCCGCTGGCAGGGGTTCTGGCGGGGCTTGATTGGGCCGCCACGCAGGGCGCCACCGCCATCGTCACCGCTGCCGCCGATACGCCCTTTTTCCCCCGCGATCTTGTGGCGCGGCTTCAGGCGCAGGCTGGCCCTTCCGGCCTCTGCCTCGCCGCCAGCCCGGATGAGGATGGCAAACTGCAACGCCACCCGACCTTCGGCCTTTGGCCCGTGGCCCTCGCCGATGATCTGCGCGCCGCGCTGACAGGCGGCCTGCGCAAGATCGTTCTGTGGACAGACAGCCACGGCGCAGGCACCGCGCGCTTTGACAGCACCCCCTTCGATCCCTTCTTCAACATCAACACGCCCGAAGATATCACCACGGCGGAACGGCTTCGGGGGCTGGCATGAGGGTCTATGGCATCACCGGCTGGAAAAACACCGGAAAGACCACGCTGACCGAAAAGCTCGTGACCGAACTGGTCGGGCGCGGCCTTGCCATCTCCACCATCAAACACGCCCATCACGCAACCGAGGTGGATCACCCCGGCCGCGACAGCTATCGCCACAGGCAGGCGGGGGCAGGTCAGGTCATCGTCGCCTCTCCCGAACGCTGGGCGCTCATGACAGAACTCCGCGGTCAGCCCGAACCCCCGCTCGAGGCGCTTTTGGCCCAGCTTGCGCCCTGCGATCTGGTGCTGGTCGAAGGCTTCAAGCGCGCCTTCCACCCCAAGGTCGAGGCGCATCGCGCGGCTGTGGGGCGGCCCCTCCTCGCCCCCGAAAACCCGACGATCCGCGCCATCGCCACCGACACGCCGCTGGATCATCCGCTGCCACAATTCGACCTGAACGATGTGCCCGGCATCGCCGATTTCATTCTGGCCGAGGTGGGGCTGTGACCGACCTCATCCCGCCGCGCCTGCGCAACGATTGCTTTGCCATGCCGCAAGGGGTGGACTGGGTCCCCGTTGACAGTGCCCTGTCGCGCTTGCGCGCGGGCCTGCACGCCGTCACCGCGACCGAGGATGTGGCAACCGCCGCCGCCCTTGGCCGGGTGCTGGCGGAACCGGTTCTGGCCCAAAGGTCAAACCCGCCACAGGCCAATTCCGCCGTGGATGGCTATGGCTTTGCCCATGCCGCCACCGGGGCAGGGGTCCAACGCCTCCCGCTCGTCGCCGGGCGCGCGGCGGCGGGCCAGCCCTTGGGCCAAGCCGTGCCCGAGGGGCAGGCCGTCCGCATCCTTACCGGCGCACACCCGCCGCGCGGGCGAAGATGTGGCCGCCGGGGCCGTGGCCCTGCCGCAGGGGCGCGTCCTTGGCGCGGCGGATCTGGCGCTTTTGACCGCTCTCGGCGTGGCGCGCGTCAGGGTGCATCGCCGCTTGCGCGTGGGCGTTCTCTCCACCGGGGACGAACTTCTGCCCGATCCCGCCCGCCCCGCGCTTGCCCATCAGATTTATCCGGTCGATCTGGGCCATGCCCCCGATGATCCCGCGACCATCGCGGCCCGGCTCGATGCCGGGGCGGCAAGCGCCGATGTCATCCTCACCTCTGGCGGGGCCTCCGCCGGGGATGAAGACCACGTCTCGCGCCTCTTGCGCGAACAAGGCACACTCACAAGCTGGCGCATCGCTGTCAAACCGGGCCGCCCGCTCGCGCTCGCGCTCTGGCAAGGGGTCCCGGTCTTTGGCCTTCCCGGCAACCCGGTCGCGGCCTTCACCTGCACGCTGGTCTTTGCCCGCCCCGCCCTCTCCCTCCTCTCCGGCGCGGATTGGAAGGTGCCGCAGGCTTTCCTCGTCCCCGCCGCCTTCTCCAAAACGAAAAAGGCGGGACGACGCGAATTCCTGCGCGCCCGCCTGAACGCCACGGGTCAGGCCGAGGTGTTTCGCTCCGAAGGCTCGGGCCGCATCTCGGGCCTTAGCTGGGCCAGCGGCTTCGTCGAACTGCCCGATGACGCCTGCACCATCGCGCCCGGCGATCTGGTGCGCTATCTGCCCTAT
>JALOTC010000015.1 GCA_025458085.1 Cypionkella sp.
AAGGGCGGCTCATACGCACCTGGCCTGGTTCAAGGAAACCACGCTGGTGCCCGGCCCCGTTTGGCTGCAAACGGTCATGGGCGAAGCGTCTTATTGGCATAAGAAGGGCAGCGCCGATGGGACTCTCCAAAACAATCTGGTCAAATCCAAGCGAATATCTGCGCGTTGAACAACCGGACAATCCGGTGCTGTTCTTCGCCCCTACTGCGATTCAGGCCGCCGCTCGGCGCTTCATCGATGGCTTCCCCGGCATGGTGACCTATGCGGTGAAGTCGAACCCGACCGAAGAGGTGATCGAAAACCTCAGCGCCGCAGGCGTGCGTGGCTATGACTGCGCCAGCATGTTCGAAATCGACCTGATCCGTCGCCTCGCCCCCGATGCGGCCATTCACTACAACAACCCCGTCCGCGCGCGACATGAAATCGCCCATGCGGTGGCCAAAGGGGTGAAGTCCTACAGCGTTGATTCCGCCTCTGAACTCGACAAGCTGATAGAGATGGTCCCGCCAGAGGGCACCGAAATCTCTGTCCGCTTCAAACTGCCGGTGGCGGGGGCTGCCTATAATTTCGGGGCGAAATTCGGGGCAACGTCGGAACTGGCGTCCGAACTTTTGCGTAAGGTGGCGGATGCGGGCTTCATCCCCTCCATCACGTTCCACCCCGGCACGCAGTGCACCGATCCGCATGCTTGGGAGTCCTACATCCGCGAAGCGGCGGTCATTGCGTCCCGCGCCGGCGTGACGATTGCGCGGCTCAATGTCGGCGGGGGCTTCCCCAACCACCGGCTGCATGGCGTGACCCCGCTGCTGGAGGAAACCTTCGCTCTGATCGACCGCGTCACGACCGAAGCCTTTGGCGCGAACCGTCCGCTTCTGGTTTGTGAGCCGGGGCGCGCGATGTGCGGCGATGCCTTCACGCTCGCCGCGCGGGTTAAGGCTGTGCGCGATGGCACCCATGTGTTCCTCAACGATGGTGTCTATGGAACGATGAACGAGCTGCCGCTGATCGGCGTGATCGACCGGATGGAGGTTGTTTCCTCCACCGGCGCGAAGCGGACGGGCGAGGTGGTGCCGCGCATCGTCTTTGGCCCCACCTGCGACTCGGTGGACCGTCTGCCGGGCGACCTGCCGCTGCCGGGGGATATCGCCGAAGGGGATTGGTTGATCGTGCATGGCATGGGGTCTTATTCGGTCGTCACCAATTCGCGCTTCAATGGCTTTGGCGAATTGCAGATGGCCACGGTGCTCTCGCTCAAGGTCTGAGGTTCAAGGGGGCGCCGATCAGGTGCCTTCCTGTGCCGACCTCTCCGAATAGGCGCCGCATCACGCCCTCGCCGTGGCTGGACATCCCCCTGCCACGGCGTAGTTTTGTGCAAAGTCGGCAAGCGAGGGGCGCAAGCATGGATGGCGGGAAATTCGGGCGCGCACAGCCCGCCGGGCGGCGCGAGGATCAGCGGTTCCTGACCGGGAGGGGCCGCTATATCGATGATATTGCCCCAACCTGCGCCCTTCACGCGGTCTTCCTGCGTTCTGCGGTGGCCCATGGCCGGATCACGCGGCTGGACCTCTCCCCCGCCCGCGCCTTGCCCGGTGTGCATCTGGTGCTGGATGCGGCAGGGCTAGAGGCGTTGGGCGTCACGCTGGGGATGAAGGGCGCACGGCTGAAACTGCCCGGTGGTGGGCTGGGGGCGGGGCCAGAGCGCCCGGTTCTGGCGCGCGATACCGTCCGCCATGTCGGGGAGGCGGTGGCTGTCGTCGTGGCCGAGACGTTGGCGCAGGCGCGGGATGCGGCAGAGGCGATCCTTCTTGACCTTGACGACCTGCCTGTGGCCCTTGCCCTCGCCCCCGGAGGGCCCGCCCTTCATGCCGAGGCGTCTGGCAATCTCGCCTTCGATTGGTCCATTGGCACAGCCGAGGCGACCGAAGCTGCTTTCGCCCGTGCCACCCACAGCATCGCGCTGGAGGTACGGCACAATCGCGTCATCGTGGCCCCGATGGAACCGCGCGGGGCCTTTGCCGAATGGGAGGGCGGGCGACTTCACCTCTGTGTCAACGGCCAAGGCGTCTGGAACCAGCGTAACGAAACGGCGCGGATGCTGAACCTTCCCCGAGAGGCGGTGCGCGTCACCAATCCCGATGTCGGCGGTGGCTTTGGGATGAAGGCCATGACCTATCCCGAATATATCGTCATTGCTGCCGCCGCCCGCGCGCTTGGCCGCCCCGTACGCTGGATGGCGGAACGGACCGAAGGCATGCTGACCGATAACGCCGGGCGCGATCTGGTAGCGCGGGCCGAACTCGCGCTCGACTCCCGTCACAAGATCATCGGCTACCGCGTTGATCTTGTGGCCAATCTCGGGGCTTATAATTCGCAATTCGGCCAGCCCATCCAGTCAGAACTCTTCTCTAAGGTCCTGACCGGCATTTATGACATTCCCGCCGCCTTTCTGCGCGCGCGCGGGGTCTATACCAATACTGCCCCCGTCGATGCCTATCGTGGGGCAGGGCGGCCTGAGGCGATCCTCACGCTCCTTTCGCTTTCCGCGCGGCCAATGCGATCACCCGCTTTCCCTATGCCACTGTGGTGGGCGAGGTGATTGATGTGGGTGATTTCCCCCGCATCCTTTCGGTGGCCAAGGCGCGGGCCGATGTCGCGGGCTTTGCCGGGCGTCGGGCGGAAAGTGCTGCGCGTGGGCGGCTCAGGGGGCTTGGTCTTGCCGCCTATATCGAGGCGATTCTGGGCGATCAGTCCGAAACTGCGCGGCTCACGCTTGATGCCGATGGCGGGGCCACGCTCTATGTTGGCACCCAGTCGAACGGGCAGGGGCATGAGACGGTCTTTGCCCGGATGGTCGCCCAAGCTACGGGTCTGCCGGAGGAGGCGATCCGCATTGTGCAAGGCGATTCCGATGCCATCCCCATCGGCGGCGGCACGGGGGGATCACGGTCGGTGACGGTGCAGGGCACGGCGTTGCGCGCAACTCTCTCCGTGATGCAGGCGGCCTTTGCCAGTTTCCTTGCCGCCGAATGGGGCGCAGCGGATGTGGGCTTTGACGGCACGGCCTTTGGCGCGCAGGGCTCCAATCTGCGCCTGACATGGGCAGAGGCAGCGGAACTCGCGCGCCTGCGCGGGCGCATGGATCTGCTGGACCACAGCCAGAGGATCAAGCTGGATGGCCGCAGTTTCCCCAATGGTGCCCATGTGGCCGAGGTGGAGATTGATCCCGAGACAGGCGCGCTGGTGCTCTGCCGCTATACGGTCGTTGATGATTTCGGCACGCTCATCGCGCCGCAACTCGCTTTGGGGCAGGTGCATGGCGGCATCGCACAGGGTTTTGGTCAGGCAGTGACAGAGGCTGCGATCCACGACCCGCGAGGCCAGCTTCTGACGGCGAGTTTCATGGATTACGCCTTGCCGCGGGCAGGTGATTTTCCGGGCTTCGATATTCATTTCGAACCCGTCCCGTCGCTGATGAACCCCTTGGGCATGAAAGGCTGTGGCGAGGCTGGAACGGTCGGCGCCTTGGGGGCCATCTCCAACGCCGTGCGCGATGCGCTGGCACCCGCCGGTGTGCTGCGTGTCGATATGCCCTTCACGCCCGTACGGGTCTGGCATTGGCTGCAAGAGGCAGCATCCCGCCCATGAAAAAGGCCGCGCTTTCGGCGCGGCCCCATTCCCTTTGTAGTCTACACCACTTTAGCGGTGGCGCAAATCCACATAGTCGCGCTTCTTTTCGCCGACATAAAGCTGGCGCGGACGACCGATTTTCTGGTTCTTTTCGCCAATCATTTCTTTCCACTGGCTGATCCAGCCCACGGTCCGGCTCAGCGCAAAGATTGGCGTGAACATCGAGGTGGGGAAGCCCATCGCGTCCAGAATGATGCCCGAATAGAAATCCACATTCGGATAAAGCTTTTTGGAGACGAAGTAATCATCCTCCAGCGCAATCCGCTCAAGTTCCTTGGCGACCTGAAGGGTGGGGTTGTTTTCGATCCCCAAAAGGCCAAGCACCTCGTCCGCCGATTCCTTCATCACCTTCGCGCGCGGGTCAAAGTTCTTAGGCGCGGCGGATGTATTCGGGGATACGGTCCACGCTGCCGATCTCGCGCAGCATCTCAAGACAGGCTTGGTTCGCCCCACCATGTGCGGGCCCCCACAGGCAGGCGATACCCGCTGCGATACAAGCAAAGGGGTTCGCGCCCGATGAACCCGCAAGCCGCACCGTGCTGGTGGAGGCATTCTGCTCATGGTCGGCATGGAGCATCATGATCCGGTCCATGGCCTTTTCCAGAACCGGGTTGACGACATAATCCTCGGCCGGAACGGCAAAGCACATGTGCAGGAAATTGCCCGCATAAGACAGCGCGTTCTTGGGATACACGAAGGGCTGGCCGATCGAGTATTTATAGGCCATTGCCGCAATCGTCGGCAGCTTCGCGATCATGCGGATCGCGGCAACCTCACGCTGCCACGGATCGTTGATGTCAAGCGAGTCGTGATAGAAGGCCGACATCGCGCCGACCACACCCACCAGCGTCGCCATCGGGTGACTGTCCCGGCGGAAACCGCGGAAGAAATAGTGCATCTGTTCATGCACCATCGTGTGGCGGGTCACGCGGCTTTCAAAATCAGCAAGTTGGGCCGCTGTTGGCAATTCCCCGTAAAGCAGCAGGTAGCAGACTTCGAGGAAATGCGAATGTTCGGCCAGTTGCTCGATCGGATAGCCGCGATGGAGCAGTTCGCCCAAATCGCCATCAATATAAGTGATCGTGCTTTCGCAAGCCGCGGTCGAGGTGAAGCCGGGGTCAAAGGTGAAAACATCCGCCTCTGCATAGAGTTTGCGGATGTCCAGCACATCAGGGCCGAGGGTGGGGGAATGGACCGGCAGGTCATAGCTCTTGCCGTCCAGCGTCAGCGTCGCGGTCTTTTTGGTATCGGCCATCTCTCACTTCCCTCTGTGTGGCCCCTTTGGGCCCTGTTGGTAGGCCGGACCCACCCGTGCGGGACCGGCAAGAGCCAGCAAGCGGAAGGGGGGCGGTCAGGCTGCCGCATCCTCCAGCCGCAAAATCGTCTCGTCCCGACCGATGACCAGCATCATGTCAAAGACGCTTGGGGTTGCCGTGCGCCCGGCAAGGGCCGTGCGCAGTGGCGCTGCGAGTTTCCCGAACCCGATGCCGTGAGCCGCGGCCATCTCGTTCAAGATCGGCTCCAACGCCTCCTTGGTCCAGCTAGCATTTCGCAGGCGCGGCGTCAATTCAGACAGTATACCACGGGATACCGTATCCAGCGCCTTGGCCGCCGCCTCATCCGCGACGATGGGGCGAGAGATCAGGGCAAAATGAGCCTTTTCAAGTAGTTCGGGGAAGGTCTTGGCCCGATCCTTCACGCAATACATGGCACGCGACAGGAGGTCGCGCTGCGCCCCAGTCAGGGCAGGACGGCCCGCCGCGGCAAGGTAGCCCTCCACTTCCTGCAGCAATGCAGCATCTTCGCCGCGTGCGATGTGCCAGCCGCAGGTCGATTCCAGCTTTTTGAAATCCAGCCGGGCGGGGCTGCGCCCGATGCCTGAAAGGTCAAACATCTCCATCGCCTGCGCGCTGTTGAAAAGCTCGGCATCGCCATGTGCCCAGCCAAGCCGCGTCAGGTAATTGCGCATCCCCGCTGCCGGATAGCCCTGCGCCTGATAATCGCCCACCGCCGTGGCCCCATGGCGTTTGGACAGTTTCTTCCCATCTGGCCCGTGGATTAGAGGAATATGCGCCCAGACAGGAATCTTCCACCCCATGGCCTGATAGACCATGGTCTGACGCGCGGCATTGTTCAGATGGTCGTCGCCCCGGATCACATGGGTCACGCCCATGTCGTGGTCATCCACCACAACCGCCAGCATATAGGTCGGCGTTCCATCGGATCGCAGCACGATCATGTCGTCCAACTGGTCATTGCGAAAGGTCACCCGCCCCTGAACGGCATCTTCGATCACTGTCTCGCCTGTCCGCGGGGCTTTCATCCGGATGGCATAGGGCGCATCGGGATGGGTGGCTGGGTCCGCATCGCGCCATGGGCTTTGGAACACAGCATAGCTGGCACCCTTCGCCTCTTGGTCGGCGCGGAACGCCGCGATTTCTTCGGGCGTGGAAAAGCACTTATAGGCCGTACCGCGCGTCAGCATCTGATGGGCGACTTCGGCATGGCGGTCCTTGCGGGCGAATTGGCTGACTGCCTCGCCATCCCAATCCAGCCCCAGCCAGCGCAGGCCCTGCAAAATCGCGGCCGTCGCTTCGGGGGTAGAACGTTCGCGGTCCGTATCCTCGATCCGCAGCAGGAATTTCCCGCCGCGGCCCCGCGCATATAGCCAGTTGAACAGCGCCGTTCGCGCCCCGCCGATATGCAGATATCCGGTGGGCGAGGGGGCAAAGCGCGTAACGATCTGTTGCGACATGGGCGGGATTAACCTTTCGGAAACCAAGTGGCGGAAAGCTTGCCCGCGGTTCTAGGGGAGGGAGGCGCGGGAAACAAGGTGGCGGACCTGTCGCTTGCGATCGGGCGTCCTGCTCATGCCGCGCTTGTCCTTCTGGCGGGCGCGCGGGGGCAGCTTTTGCCTTGGGGCGCGGCGCTGGTCGGTGCGGCAGTCGGGCTGTGGTTTGCTCTGCCATCGGAACCGGGCGCGGCAAGCTATTTGATTGCTGCCCTCACGCTTGCCCTCTCCGCCTGCGCCTGCGCTTGGGGGGCGGATCTGTCGCGTCCGCTCTGGATCGGTCTTGCCTGCCTCTGCCTTGGCTGGCTGGCCTGTGGACTGCGGCTCTGGGTGGTGCAGGCCCCGATGCTCGACTTCCGCTATCATGGCCCGGTCATGGGCCGGGTGGTGGAGATTGACCGCAGCCAATCCGATGCCCTGCGCATCACGCTGGATCAGGTGCAGCTTGACCGCACCTCCCCCGCCCGCACGCCAGAGCGTGTGCGTCTGTCGCTGCGGGCGCGTTTGCCCGGCCATGATCCCGCGCCGGGGCAGGTGGTCATGGCCACCGCGCATCTCTCTGCCCCCGAGGGCCCGGTTGAACCCGGGGCTTTCGATTTTCGCCGCATGGCGTTTTTTGACCGGCTGGGGGCCGTTGGTTATACCACCGCGCCTCTGATGCTGTGGGAAGAGGCCGCCCCGGGCGCACGTCCGGTGGACAGGCTGCGCAGTTACCTTTCGGCGGCGATGCTGGCGGAAATGCCCTCGCAAGCCGGGGCCTTTGCCACGGCATCGATGACCGGGGACCGCTCCGCCATCACCGCCGAGACGACCGCCGCCCTACGCGATTCCTCTCTCGCGCATCTTCTGGCGATTTCGGGGATGAATCTAGCCTTTCTGATCGCCTTTGTCTTTGGGCTGATCCGTTATGGCCTCGCGCTCGTTCCGCCCGTTGCGCTGCGGGTGAATACGAAGAAAGTCGCGGCGGTCGTATCGCTTGGTGTCGCGGGTTTTTACCTTGCGCTCTCCGGCGCGAATGTGGCCACTGAACGCGCCTTCATCATGGTGTCGGTCATGCTCTGCGCGATTTTGTTGGATCGTAAGGCGCTGACCCTGCGGTCGGTTGCGATTGCGGGGATCATAATCCTGCTCTGGAAGCCTGAAAGCCTGCTGGAGCCGGGCTTTCAGATGAGCTTTGCCGCCACCATCGCGCTTATCGCCGGCTTTCGCGAAGTGGATCGCCGCGTTTTGGCGCAGGCGTGGCCGTGGTGGAGCCTGCCGCTTTTCACGCTCGTGCTGTCCTGCGTGATTGGCGGCTTTGCGACCGCGCCCTATGCGGCCGCGCATTTCAACCGGTTTACCGATTACGGGCTGATCGCGAACCTGCTGACTGTGCCGGTCATGGGGGCGGTCGTGATGCCGGCGGGGGCCATGGCCGCGCTTATGGCCCCCATTGGTCTTGCCGCCTTGCCATTGTGGGTGATGGAGCAGGGCGCGGCATGGATCCTGTTTGTCGCTCATTGGGTTGCGGGCTGGGATGGCGCGGTGACGGGCATTGTCGCGCCCCCTGCCGGGGTTCTGCCGCTTGTCACGCTTGCGGGCCTCTTCGGCGTGATGCTTACCGGGCGATGGCGGATGCTGGCCCTGCCCCCTCTTTGTGCCGCGCTCGCGCTTTGGGCCACCGCGCCTCGCCCGCTTCTCCTCATTTCCGATGATGGTGCTTTGGTCGGGCTGACGGGGCCCGAGGGACGCGCGCTATCTGCCCCCCGTGGCGCGGGGTTCGAGGCGAAGAACTGGCTTGAAAACGATGGCGACCTTGCCCCGCAGGCCGAGGCTTCCGCGCGCACGGGCATGGTGGGAGAGGAGGGCTTTCGCCTCTTTGCCGCCGCAGGCGTAAACGGCGTCGCCCTCAAGGGCAGGGGGGCTGAGGCGCGGCTGCAAGAGGCCTGCGCCCTTGCTGATTTGGTCATTATCCCGGCACGTGTGGAAAGCCCGCCGTCGGGTTGCATCGTTCTGGACCAGGCATTGCTCCTGCAAACCGGCACACTCGCCCTCTACCCCACAGAGGGCGGCCTTGTGGCCTATCCCACGCGCGGTGGAGGAAGGGCGTGGTCCGCGCCCGGCGTGGATGCGGCGCTGTGGCCCCGCTTGATTGCAGGCTCAGGCGTCAATAGGTCCGGATCAGCCCCACAAGGCGCCCCTGCACCTTGACCTGATGGTCGGGGAACACCCGCGTCTCATAGGCCGGGTTCGCCGCTTCAAGCGCGATCATGCTGCCCTTGCGGCGAAAGGTTTTCAGCGTCGCCTCATGCCCTTCGACCAAGGCCACCACGATATCGCCATTGTTGGCGGTGGATTGTTCGCGGATCACCACGATATCGCCATCGTTGATCCCCGCTTCGATCATCGAGTCGCCCTTGACCTCAAGCGCATAGTGATTGCCCCGGCCCGACAGCATCGCCCCCGGCACCGCCACATGATGCGACACTTCGGAAATCGCCTCGATCGGTACGCCTGCCGCGATGCGCCCCATGACAGGCAGTTCGAGCGCATGAACCGGCTCTACTGGCAGGGCCGCGCGGGGAGGGGGGGCAGAGGGGCGATCGCCTTCGATCACGCGAGGAGAAAAGGTTCCGGGGGTGAAACCCGGCTTCTCCATCGCCTCGGGCAGTTTGATGATTTCCAGCGCCCGCGCGCGATGGGCCAGACGGCGGATGAAGCCGCGTTCCTCCAAGGCCGTGATGAGCCGGTGAATGCCGGATTTCGACCGCAGGTCCAGCGCTTCTTTCATTTCGTCAAAGGACGGGGGCACGCCTTCCGCCTCCATCCTTTGCTTGATGAAATCCAGAAGCTCCAATTGCTTGCGCGTCAACATCGGGGGTATCCCTTCGCCAATTGTTAACACAATGTTCTGCCCGTGTTCCCGTTTTGTGTCAAGCGCAAAGCGTGGATCGGGCTAGATCGGCAGATAGTCCACAATCTCGCCTGCCTCGCGTGGCCCATCGTTCACAGGCCGGATCAGCAGCGCGTCTGAGGCGGCGAGGACCGAGACGAGCGAGGAGTCCTGCCTGTCAAAGGCGGTGATCACGGGCAGGCCATCCTGCGGGGTCAGCCTTGCCCGCATGTAATGGGCGCGCGGCCCGTTCGGGTCCAGCGCCTCGCCCAGAATGGCGCGGGCCGGGCGGGGGGGCAGGTCAGCGGCCGGATGGCCCAGCATTTTGCGGATCATCGGCAGCACGAAAAGATGCGCGCAGACGATGGAGGAGACAGGGTTCCCCGGAAGGCCCAGCATCGCCGTGCCGTCAAGCCGCCCCGCCATCAGGGGTTTGCCGGGGCGCATCGCGATTTTCCAAAAGGAACGCTCCAGCCCCATCTCTGTCGCAACTTTGGCGACGATGTCATGATCGCCCACCGATGCGCCGCCCGTGGTCAGGATCAGATCGGCCCCGCGCGCAAGTCCAAGAACTGTCGTTAGCGCTGCGGGATTGTCGCGAGCGATGGGCAGGCGGCGCACCTCGGCCCCTTCTGCCTCGCAGAGTGCGGCGAGGGTAAAGGTGTTGGAGGCGATAATCTGATCGGGTCCGGGGTTTTCGCCGGGCATGACCAATTCATCCCCCGTTGCGATCAAGGCCACAACGGGGCGGCGCGTCACATCGACCTCGGGCAGGTTCATAGCTGCAAGCAAGCCAAGATCATTCGGGCGCAACCGCCTTGGGGGCAGGAGGTCGCCGGGCCGGAAATCCTGCCCCGTCGGACGGATGTTCGATCCGCCATCGGCCTTTGGTCCGATAATGATCTGATCACCCTGCCGCGTCACATCCTCTTGGATCACAACCCAAGCCCCGCCCGCAGGCATGGGGGCACCGGTAAAGATGCGCAGGGCCTGACCGGGGGAAAGATGGCCTGTCCATCCATGGCCGGCTCCCGCTTCACCCACTACCGTAAACTGCGCACCGGGCTTGGGACGCTCGGTCAGGGCATAGCCATCCATGGCCGAGGCGTCAAAGGGCGGCTGCATCCGGCAGGCGAGCGCAGGCGCGGGCATGAAGCGCCCCGCGGCGCGGGCCAGCGCCACGCGTTCCGAGGGCAGCGGCGCCACCAGCGCAAGACAGGTGGCAAGGGCCTCTTCGACGCTGATCACGGCGCTTCGAACCGGCCGGATTTGCCGCCGTCCTTCAGCACAAGGCGAATGCCTTCAATCCGCATGGATTTTTCCACCGCCTTGACCATGTCATAAATTGTCAGGCAGGCGACGGAAACGGCTGTCAGCGCCTCCATCTCTACCCCTGTCTGGCCCCCGGTCTTGACTGTTGCTTCGACCACGATGCCGGGAAGGCAGGGATCCGGGGTCAGGTCCAGCGCGACCTTGGTGATGGGCAGCGGATGGCACAGCGGGATCAGATCGGCCGTGCGTTTGGCCCCCATGATCCCGGCGAGCCGCGCGATGCCCAAGACATCGCCTTTGGCCGCCTGACCGGAGGTGATGAGCGCAAGCGTTGCCTCAGACATGACGACCTGCCCGCGCGCCACGGCGACCCGAGCGGTAACGGGCTTGTCTGACACATCGACCATATGGGCATGGCCCTGCCCATCGAAATGGGTCAGCCCTGTGGCTTCGGCCATGGTCATACCCCCCCTTGCGCGGTCAGCGGATTGGCGAGAAGCGCGCGGGTCGCTCCGGCCACATCCTCCTGCCGCATCAGGCTTTCCCCGATCAGGAAGCAGCGCGCGCCATATTGCGCCATATCGGCAAGGTCAGAGGGGGTGAAGAGGCCGGACTCCGACACGATCAGCCGATCTTCCGGCACGCGGCGGGCAAGATCGCGGGTGGTGTCCAGCGTGACATGGAAGCTGTGCAGATTGCGGTTGTTGATCCCGATCAGTGGCGATTTCAGCCGTGTCGCGCGTTCCAATTCTTCCCGGTCATGGACTTCGATCAGCACATCCATACCCCATTCGAAAGCCGCCGCCTCCAGCTCTGCTGCCTGCGCATCCGAGAGCGAGGCCATGATGATCAGGATGCAATCTGCCGAAAGCGCACGGGATTCGGCCACTTGCCACGGATCATACAGAAAATCCTTGCGCAGGCAGGGCAGGTTGGTCGCGTCATGTGCCTGAACAAGGTAATCGTCCGCGCCCTGAAAGCTTGGCCCATCGGTCAGCACCGAAAGGCAGGTGGCCCCCCCCTCTTCATAGGCGCGGGCCAGCGCGGGCGGGTCGAAATCGGCGCGGATCAGGCCCTTGGAGGGGCTGGCCTTTTTGATCTCGGCGATCAGACCGTAGCCCGTGGCTGTAGCGGCAGAAAGCGCCTTGGCAAAGCCACGTGGAGCGGGGGCCTCGCGCGCGGTGGCTTCGACCTCTGCCAAGGGGCGCTCGGCCTTGCGCGCGGCGACCTCTTCCAGTTTGTAAGCCTTGATGCGGTCAAGGATCGTTGTCGTCATGCGCTCTGCTCCGTCCGTCGTGTTTCGGCCCAGCCCCCGGGGGTTTCACACCCCCGGACCCCCGTGGAGTATTTGGGCCAAGATGAAGGGGCAGGGAAGGTCTACCTGCTTGTTCCCGTGAAGGGAAGCGGGCGGTCCTCAGGCTGCCCAGTCGATCGGGGTCTGGCCTATGCTTGTCAGCCAACGATTGATGGCAGAAAAGGGACGGGAGCCGACGAAGCCGCGATGTGCGGAAAGTGGTGAGGGGTGGGGGCTTTCCAGGAAAAGATGGCCCATGCGCGGAATATCTCGGCACAGACGCTGCGCTGGTCCTCCCCAAAGGACAAAGGCGCGGGGGCCATCGGCGGCAGTGGCAGCCAAGACTTCTTGTGCAAGGCGTTTCCACCCAAGTCGATTGTGGCCGTTCGCTTGCCCCAAGGGCACGCTAAGCGCTGTGTTGAGTAAGAGCACCCCCTGCCGCGCCCAGCCCGACAGATCGCCTGAGCCGCGCGTCTGCCCGGTATCGGCGGCTAGTTCGTTCAGGATGTTACGCAAAGAATCGCGGGGGACCTGATCGGGCGGAAAAGAGAAGGCGAGCCCTGTCGCGCGCCCAGGGGTCGGGTAGGGGTCCTGGCCCAGGATCACCACGCGCACCTGATCGCGTGGGGTCAGGGTAAGCGCGCGAAACAGCGCCTCGGGTGCAGGTTGCCAGTCCGGCAGCGTCGTCAACCGGTTCCAAACGTCGGGCCAAGCATCGCGGAAGAACAGAAGATCCGCCCAGCTTTCAGGGGGAGGAGGTCGGACCATGGGCATCAGCCCTGTGTTATCCCAACGAGAGCGGCGACCTTATCTTTTGCAGCACCGGAATCGATGCTTTCGCGGGCAAGGGCGACGCCCTCTTTCAGGTTGTCCGCCTTATCGGCCACCACAAGCGCCGCAGCTGAATTCAACAGAACCGCATCACGGTACGCGCCCGGCGCGCCATCCAAAAGCGCGCGCAAGGCAGCGGCATTTTCAGCAGGCGTCCCGCCCATGATTGCTTCGAACGGGTGATAGGGCAGACCTGCGTCTTCCGGATGTAGCGTGAAGTCGCGCACCAAACCGTTTTCCACAGCGGAAACCTGTGTTGTGGTGGCGATGGAGATTTCATCCGTCCCATCGCCGCCATGGACGAGCCAGGCTTTCACTGCGCCGAGCGCCAGCAGCGTTTCCGCCATGGGGCGGATCAGGTCTGCCGAAAAGGCCCCGGTCAATTGCCGCCTGACCCCCGCAGGGTTGGTCAACGGACCGAGGATATTGAAAATTGTCCGGGTGCCCAGTTCCTGCCGCACCGGCATGACATGGCGAATGGCGGGGTGGTGCATGGGCGCCATCATGAAACCGATCCCTGCTTCGGCCAGACAGCGTTCGACCACATCAGGGCCGACCATGACGTTCAGCCCGAGTTCCGTCAGCGCATCCGCAGCCCCGGATTTGGACGAAAGGTTGCGGTTGCCATGCTTGGCCACGACCACGCCCGCGCCTGCGACGACAAAGGCTGTGGCGGTGGAGATGTTCAATGTGCCCTTCCCATCGCCCCCGGTGCCCACAATATCCATCGCACCTTCGGGGGCGTGGACCGGGGTGCACTTGGCGCGCATCACGCTGGCTGCGGCAGCATATTCATCGACCGTTTCCCCCCGCGTGCGCAGCGCCATGAGGAACCCACCCATTTGTGCGGGCGTGCCCTGGCCTTCGAAAAGGGCGGTAAAGGCCGTTTCCGCCTCTGCCCGCGTCAAGGGGCGGGTGGCGGCGATGCCGATGAGGGGGCGCAGAATATCGCTCATGCCGTGACCTTTACCCCAGCTTCGTCAAGGAAGTTGCGCAATAGCTGATGACCATGTTCGCTTGCGATGGATTCGGGATGGAACTGCACACCTTCAATCAGCCGTTCGCGGTGGCGCAGGCCCATGATCGTGCCATCTTCCAGCCAAGCGGTGACCTCAAGACAATCGGGCAAGGTTTCGCGTTCCACTACGAGCGAATGATAGCGCGTGGCGAGGAAGGGCGAGGGCAGGCCGCGAAACACGCCCTGGCCAGCATGATGCATCGCCCCCATCTTGCCATGGACGATCTCATGGCAGCGGATCACCTTGCCGCCAAAGGCCTGACCGATGGTCTGATGGCCAAGGCAGACACCCAGCAGGGGGATATTCGCCTCGAAAGCCGCGGTGGTCAGCGGCAGGCAAATGCCTGCTTGCGCCGGGTCACAGGGGCCGGGCGAAAGAATAATCGCCTGAGGTTTGAGCGCCAGAACATCCTGCACATGCAGGGCATCGTTCCGCTCGACCCTGACATCAGCGCCCAATTCGCCAAAATAATGAACAAGATTGTAAGTAAAGCTGTCGTAGTTGTCGATCAGAAGCAGCATCTTGCTTGGGCCCGCCGGATAGGGGATGAAGCCCTTGCCGGGCCGGGCTATACATGGTCAGACCGGAAAAGAGGCGTCAAGGCCGAAAGGATCAAGCGCTTGAGACGAAGGGGGCAGGTGTGGCGGGTTTCATAAGGGGTGTGCTCTGGGGCGCGGTCGTCGCGGCGGGCGGTCTTGTGATTGTCTCTCAGCTTGCGCCGCCGCAGGAGGAGGCAACAGGTCCATCCTCCACAGGTACACTCGCGCCTGAGTTGCGGGAGCTGCCCGTGCCCTCCGAAGATCAGTCTGCTGCCGCGCCCGGACCTGTTGAGGCTGGCGCGCCGCAAGCTGCCCCCGAAGTCGAGGAGGCTGAACCCGTTCCCGCGACGCCACCATCTCCCGCAGAGCTTGCCGGAAAACCAGACCCTGGGTCTACTGACACAACCGCATCAGTTTCACTGCCCGAGCCGGCCCCTGCGCCTGTGGCTCCACCGTCGTTGGAGGGGGCAACAGTTGCGCCTGTATCGCCATTTGCCCCTTCGGCTGCTTTGGTCGAGGGGCCTGCAACGCTGCCGCAGGCGTCCGCGCCACCCGGCATTGCGCCGCCGCCTTCTGCGCCCGATGCGCCGCAATCCGAAGCAGGACCGCCGATGGTAGAACTGCCGCCCCCACCTCCGCTCATGCCCGAGGAAGAGGCGCTCTTGCGGCCTGCACCTGAGATGGGGGCAATGGCCCCACTTCAGCCCGCTGCGCCGACGGAAAGTCTCTTGGTGCCGCCTTCCGCGCTGGGCCAAGGTGCAAGCGGTGTGATGACCGGACGCCTGCCTCGGATCGGAGACGAGGCGGACGAGGACCCGTCGCAGCCAGAGCCGACCATTGTCCCCGATCCGACCACCCTGTCTGATCTGCCGCCAATCCAGCGCTTTGCGCGGCCGTTTGAGGCCGTGGCGGGGAAACCGCTTTTTGCCATTCTTCTGGAAGATCGGGGGGGAGAAGCGAACCGCGAAGAGCTTGCGGCGATGGACCTGCCGGTAACCGTGGTGATTGATCCTCTGTCTGAGGGGGCCGCTGAACGTGCGGCGATCTGGCGTGCAGGCGGGCAGGAGGTGGTTCTGTCTCTTGCAGGTCTGCCCCGCGGCGCGACACCGGCAGATGCAGAGCAAACGCTTGCAGTTCTTGCCGAAACCCTCCCCGAAGCCGTGGCGATGATCGACCCCACCGGGGGCCTTTTCCAAAATGACCGTGCCCTTGCAACACAGGTGGTTGCCATACTTGCCGAACAGGGCAGGGGGGTGGTCACTTTCGATCAGGGGCTGAATGCCGCCGATCAGGTGGCGCGGCGCGAGGGACTGGCCTCAGCCGTTGTTTTTCGGCGCTTTGATTCCGACAATGCGAATGGACCTGCGGTCAAGCGGTATTTGGACCGTGCGGTGTTCAAGGCCGCTCAAGAGGGCGAGGTCGCCGTGATCGGGGCGCTGACACCGGAAACTGTTGCAGGCATTCTGGAATGGGCCGTCGAAGGGCGGGCGGCCACGGTCAACATCGCCCCGCTTACTGCTCTGATGGCGCGCTGATCCGAGGTGCGATGATCGAAAAAGCTGTGCGAAGGACCAAGAGGCTGACGAGGCCAAAGGGCGCGGCGATCACGATATCTGTCATGGCTTGCATAGACAGTCCAATGGTGAGGCCTGTTCCGGCCACGGGAAGCCAGCCAAACCAGCCAAGTCGCAGAAGAAACGAGCAAACCGGCACGGCCAGCACCATCCCCGCCACCGCCAGAAAGGGCGAGGCGGCGAGCACCATGCCAGCAAAACTCAAAGACAATCCCCATTCCGGCAAAAGTGCCTGGCGTAAAACCCAGCCAAGAGCCAGAAGCACGAAACCCAAACCAGCGGGCAGCATCAGCGCGATCGCAGCAGCGGCAAGAAGCGCGCGCCACGGCGTGCGTTCAAACGAAGGTGATGCAATCAGGCTCATGCCTGCGAACCGCCGACCGTCAGCCCGCCGATCATCAGCGTAGGCTGGCCCACACCGACCGGAACCCATTGCCCCGCCTTGCCGCAATTGCCGATGCCGGGGTCAAGGCGCAGGTCATTGCCGATGGCGCGGATTTGGCGCAGCGCCGTGGCCCCGTCCCCGATCAGCGTGGCGCCTTTCACGGGGGCGCCGACTTTGCCATCCTTCACCCGGTAGGCTTCGGTGCAGGAAAAGACGAATTTGCCGTTGGTGATATCGACCTGCCCGCCGCCAAAGCCCACGGCATAGATCCCATCCTTCAGATCGGCCAGAATCGCCGCAGGGTCGTCTTGGCCCGCAAGCATATAGGTATTGGTCATCCGCGGCATCGGGATATGGGCAAAGCTTTCGCGCCGACCATTCCCGGTGGGGGCCACGCCCATCAGGCGGGCGTTCTGGCGGTCTTGCATGTAACCCACAAGGATGCCGTCCTCGATCAGCACATTCTTTCCCGAAGGCGTGCCTTCATCATCCACACTAATCGATCCGCGCCGGTCGGGGATTGTGCCGTCATCCAGCACCGTCACGCCGGGCGCTGCGATGCGCTGGCCCATCAGCCCAGAAAAGGCCGAGGTCTGCTTGCGGTTGAAATCGCCTTCTAGCCCGTGGCCAATTGCTTCATGCAGCAAGATGCCGGGCCAGCCGGGGCCAAGCACCACATCCATCACCCCCGCGGGCGCTGCTTCGGCCCGCAGGTTGACGGTGGCGATCCGCAGGGCCTCGGCCACCAGTGGTTTCCAGTGGTCGGGCTCCATCAACCCTTTCAGACCAAAGCGCCCGCCGCCGCCCGTGCCGCCTTGTTCGCGCCGCCCGTTTTCCTCGACGATCACGCTGACATTCAGCCGCGCCATTGGGCGGATGTCGGAAAAGCGCAGGCCCTCGGGGCGCAGGATTTCAACCTCTTGATAGCTTGCCGACAGCGTGGCCGAGACTTGGACCACCCGCGCGTCAAGGCTGCGGGCATAGGCGTCGATCTCGCGCAGGGTATCGATCTTTACCGCGAAAGTAGCATCCAGCATCGGGTCTGTGTCGCCATAAAGCCGGACATTGCTGCCGCGCGGCGCATCGGCCAGCACCCCGCCGCCCGCGCCCACCGCCAGACGCGCCGTTTCACCGGCGCGGCGCAGGGCGCTTTCGCTGATTTCGGTGGAATGGGCATAGCCCGCGACCTCACCCCGCACGGCGCGCAGGCCAAAGCCTTCTGAGGCATCATAAGACGCGGTCTTGATCCGCCCGTCATCAAGCACAATCGCCTCGGACCGGCGGCGTTCAAGGAATAACTCGCCATCCTCTGCCCCCGCTGTCGCCTCGCGCAGAAGCCGCAGCGCCGTGCCCTCGTCCAGACGGGTTTCAAAGGGGCGGAAGGGCGCGTCGGTCATGGGGATGTCCTTGATCTGGGTCAAACGGCGCTGCTTTGTCGCAACGGTTTCACTTGTATGGCCTCGCACAATATGGTCTTAGAACTCCTGCATACAACGGGATTCTGTCCTTATGCTGT
Organism: Cypionkella sp.; assembly: GCA_025458085.1. GTDB lineage: Bacteria > Pseudomonadota > Alphaproteobacteria > Rhodobacterales > Rhodobacteraceae > Pseudotabrizicola. Next base: position 17,781 of record JALOTC010000015.1, read on the forward strand.
GGTTAGCGGCGGCAGGGTTCTGAATAGCGGTGAAAAGCCGCAGAGCTGAACGGGAACAAAACATGCGTCTTCTGACATCGTTTGGCGGTGGTGCCGCCGCTGTGCTGGCACTGGTGACGGGCGGTTCGGCCCTTGCCCAAGGGCTGGAGATCGTGGGTCGTCCGGTTGATCAGGGCACGGGCTTCCAGCCTGCCGCGACCGAACTTGCGCGCGACTTGCAGGGTCTGGATCACATGATCCTGATCATCATCACGGCGATCACGATCTTTGTCACCGGCCTTCTGGTCTGGGTGATGATCCGCTATAACCAGCGTCGCAATCCCAAGCCCGCGACCTTTACCCATAACTCGCCACTGGAAGTGGCGTGGACGGTGATCCCGATCCTGATCCTTGTTTTTATTGGGGCCTTCTCGCTTCCGGTGCTGTTTAAGCAGCAGGAAATCCCTGTGGGCGACATCACCATCAAGGTGACGGGTTACCAGTGGTACTGGGGTTACGAATATGTGGACGAAGGCGTTGCCTTCGACAGCTACATGATCGGCGCGCCGGCGACCGGGGGCGACAACCGCCTGACGCCTGAAGTCTCTGCCCAACTCGCCGAGGCTGGCTATTCGGATCAGGACTTTCTGCTCGCCACCGATACTGCAGTGGTTGTGCCCGTGGGCAAGACCATCGTGATGCAGGTGACCGGTGCCGACGTGATCCATTCCTGGACGATCCCAGCCTTTGGCGTGAAGCAGGACGCAGTTCCGGGCCGTCTTGCGCAACTGTGGTTCAAAGCAGAGCGTGAGGGTGTCTATTTCGGTCAGTGCTCAGAGCTGTGCGGGATTGCCCACGCCTATATGCCCATCACCGTGAAGGTTGTGTCCCAGCAGGTCTATGACCAGTGGCTTGCTGCTGCAAAAGAAGGGGACTTCGTGCTCTCCGCAGCCGATGTGGAAGCCTATTCCGCGGTCCAGGTCGCGTCGAACGACTAAGACCCTAGCCCGACCCAAGCTGAATGCAGGCCCTGCCGAGGGGCCTGCTTTGAAAAGGCAGGCAGATGAGCGATACTCAAAGCTTCAGTCAGACAGGAGAAGCGCAGTTCGGCGATTACGTCCAACTGCTCAAGCCGCGCGTCATGTCCCTCGTGGTCTTCACGGCGCTTGTCGGCCTTCTTGTCGCGCCGGTGGGCGTTCACCCCGTTGTGGGCTTTGCTTCGATCCTGTTTATCGCTCTTGGGGCAGGGGCGTCTGGCGCGCTGAACATGTGGTGGGATGCCGATATCGACCGTGTGATGAAGCGCACGCAATCACGCCCCGTTCCTGCGGGGAAGGTGGAGGCGGGCGAGGCTTTGGGCCTTGGCCTTGCGCTGTCGGGCATTTCCGTTGTGATGCTGGCCTTGGCCGCGAACCTGCTTTCGGCGTTCCTTCTGGCCTTCACGATCTTCTTTTACGCCGTTGTCTATTCGATGTGGCTCAAGCGATCCACACCGCAGAACATCGTGATCGGCGGCGCGGCAGGGGCCTTCCCGCCCATGATCGGCTGGGCCGTAGCGACCGGCGGTGTCTCGATTGAAGCCATCCTGATGTTCGCGCTGATCTTCATGTGGACGCCGCCGCATTTCTGGGCGCTGGCGCTGTTCATGAAGGAGGACTACCACAAAGCAGGCGTGCCGATGCTGACGGTGACCCATGGTCGCCGTGAAACCCGGCGTCAGATCCTGATCTACACCGTGCTTCTGGCCCCCGTGGCGATCTGGGCGGCGCTGACCTCGATCGGAGGGCCGTTCACCCTTGCCGTGGCGCTGGTGCTGAATGCGATTTTCCTCAAGGGCGCGTGGGATATCTTCCGCCGTGACGAAGCCGTGGCCGAGGCTGACCGCTATGCCACCGAAAAGAAGGTTTTCACCTTCTCGCTCGCCTATCTGTTCCTGCATTTCGCCGCCTTCCTTGTGGAGGCTGTGCTGAAAACCTTTGGCGTCGGGGGCTGGTGAGATGGCCTATTTCAAGCCCGAACACGAACTGCACCGCCGCCGCTTTTCGCGCAATCTTGGCCTTGGGCTAACGCTTGTGGCCTTTATTTGCCTCGTCTTTGCCCTCACGGTGGTGAAGGTGACGCGTGGCGATCCGATGCAAGCATTTGACCATGTTGTCCGACCCGAAATGGTCGTGACCCCAGAAGAAGGAGCAAATCAGTGAACCCAACAGCCAAGACCGCTGCAAAGCTCGTCGGTGTGGTCGTGACGATGGGGGCGCTGTCCTTTGCTGCCGTGCCATTTTATGACTGGTTCTGCCGCGTGACCGGCTTTGGCGGCACGACCAGCGTGGCCGAGGCTGCGCCGGATACGATCCTTGACCAGACGATCCGCGTCCGTTTCGATGCCACAACGGAACCGGGGATGCCGTGGGAATTCCGCCCCTTGCAACGCACGATGGAAGTGCGGATCGGGGAAAATGCGCTGGCCTTTTACGAAGCCTATAATCCCACCTCGCGCCCCGTGGCGGGCACGGCAAGCTATAACGTCACGCCTGATGCGGCGGGGGGCTATTTTTCCAAAATCGCCTGCTTCTGCTTTACCGAGCAGGTGCTGCAACCGGGGGAGCGGGTAGAAATGCCCGTGAGTTTCTTTGTCGATCCGGAAATCGTGAAGGATCGCGAAGGCAAATTCGTGAAGGAGATCACGCTCTCCTACACCTTCTATGAAATGTCCCTGCCGGAAGAACAGGCCGCCGTTGAAGCGTCCACTTCCGCCAGTGTGAACTGAGAACGAAAAGAACCGAGGGAACCGCCATGGCCCATGCCAAGAACCACGATTACCACATCCTTCCGCCGTCGATCTGGCCCTTCTTGGGCGCGCTCGCGGCCTTTGTCATGCTGTTCGGCTCGGTGCTGTGGATGCATGGCTCTGGCCCTTGGCTGGGGCTGATCGGGTTTGTCGCTGTCCTTTACGTCATGTTCGCTTGGTGGGCGGATGTTGTGAAGGAAAGCCAAGTGGGTGACCATACCCCCGTTGTCCGCATCGGTCTGCGCTATGGCTTCATCATGTTCATCATGTCGGAAGTCATGTTCTTTGCGGCGTGGTTCTGGTCGTTCTTCAAACACGCCATGTATCCGATGGGGCCGCTGTCGCCTGCCGTTGATGGGCCGTGGCCGCCGGTGGGGATCGAAACCTTCGACCCCTGGCACCTGCCGCTGATTAACACGCTGGTCCTGCTCTGCTCGGGTGCTGCGGCGACGTGGGCGCATCATGCGCTTGTGCATGAAAACAACCGCAAGGACCTGAAGAACGGGCTGATCCTTGCCATCCTGCTGGGCATCTTCTTCACCTTCCTGCAGGCATACGAATACAGCCACGCCGCCTTTGGCTTTGCCGGCAACATCTATGGCGCCAACTTCTTCATGGCGACGGGCTTCCACGGACTCCACGTTCTGATCGGCACGATCTTTCTGCTGGTCTGTCTGATCCGCGTCTATAAGGGTCACTTCACCCCTGAAAAGCATGTGGGGTTCGAGGCTGCGGCTTGGTACTGGCACTTCGTCGATGTGGTCTGGCTGTTCCTCTTTGCTTCGATCTACGTCTGGGGCCAGTAAAGCTGCCTTGCCGACCTATTGACAGAACGCAGGGCGCGGGCCAGAGGGTCCGCGCCTTTTTCCTTCCGAGGTTTGGACGATGACGCGTCGCATGATCTTTCCCTTGCTGCTTGGCCTCATTGGCGGCGCGATCCTGATCGGGCTTGGCGTCTGGCAGATGCAACGCCTTGCCTGGAAAGAAGGCATTATCGCCGAGATTGACGCCCGCATCATGGCCGCGCCTGTGCCTTTGCCCGCCACGGCAGAGGCGGCCGCTGACCGCTATCTGCCGGTCACGGCGACAGGGCGGTTCACGGGTGAGCATCTGGATGTTTTGGTCAGCCGCAAGCAAGTGGGCGCGGGCCTGCGCGAGATTGCGGTTTTTGAAACCGAAGGGCGCCGCATTCTTGTGGATCGCGGTTTCATCCCCGAGGCGCAGAAGGCCGCCCCCCGCGATTATGCGGGTACGGAGGTGACCGGTAACCTGCATTGGCCCGAGGAGGTGGACAGTTTCACCCCCCCGCCCGATGCGCGCACGGGCCTGTGGTTTGCGCGGGATGTGTCGGCGATGGCCGAAAAATTGGGCACCGAACCCCTGTTGATCGTCGCGCGCGAACCGACTGGCGCGGGGATCGAACCCCTGCCGGTTGATACCTCTGATATCCCGAATGACCATCTTGGCTATGCGATTCAATGGTTTGGGCTGGCAGTGGTGTGGTTGGGGATGACAGGCTATCTTCTGTGGCGTATCAGACGGCGGACGGTCTGAAAGGCGGGACTCACATGAATTATATCTCTACCCGTGGCGCGGCGCCGGTCTTGACCTTTGGCGAGGCGATGATGACGGGGCTGGCCCGGGACGGTGGCCTCTATGTGCCCGAATCCGTTCCTGTCTGGAGCCAGAAGGACATCGCCGCCTTGGCAGGCTTGTCTTATGAAGAGGTAGCCTTTCGCGTCATGCGCCCGTTCATGGGCGATACCTTTGATGACGACGAATTCCGCGACTTGATCGCGAAAGCCTATGGCACCTTTGGTCATGCATCGCGTGCACCCCTTGTACAGCTTGGCCCAAACCATTTCCTGTTGGAGTTGTTCCACGGGCCAACTCTCGCCTTCAAAGATTTCGCCATGCAGCTCATCGGGCAAATGATGCAGGCGGCCTTGGCGAAGTCGGGGGAGCGTATCACGATTGTCGGCGCAACCTCGGGCGATACCGGATCGGCGGCGATGGAGGCGTTCCGGGGCCTGTCTAATGTGGATGTGTTCATCCTCTTCCCGCATGGCCGCGTGTCCGAGGTGCAGCGCCGCCAGATGACGACGCCTACTGAAGCGAATGTTCACGCGCTCGCCATCGATGGCGATTTCGACGATGCGCAGGCGCGGGTGAAGGATATGTTCAATGACTTCGCCTTTCGCGATGGGGTGCGGCTGGCGGGTGTGAATTCGATCAACTGGGCACGGGTTCTGGCGCAGGTTGTTTATTACTTCACCTCGGCCGTATCCTTGGGTGCGCCGCATCGGGCGGTCAGCTTCACCGTGCCCACGGGCAATTTTGGCGATATCTTCGCGGGTTATATCGCGCGGCGGATGGGGCTTCCGATTGAAAAGCTGGTCATCGCGACGAACCAGAACGATATTCTGCACCGCGCGCTGACAAGCGGGGAATATCGGACCGATGGGTAAAGCCTTCGATCAGCCCGTCGATGGATATTCAGGTCTCGTCGAACTTCGAACGCGCGCTGTTCGATGCTTATGGCCGCGATGGTGGGGCTGTGGCGCAGTTAATGACAGAGTTGAAAGCGGGGGGCTTTGGCATCAGCCAAGGTGCGCTGGAAAGCTTGCGCGCGACCTTTGCCTCGGGCCGCTGTTCCGAGGAAGAGACGGCGGCCACGATCCGCCGCGCCTTTGCCCAGACGGGCGAGGTGTTGTGCCCCCATTCCGCCGTGGGGGTGAAAGTGGCGGAGGAGCATTTGGGAGCGACCCCGATGATCACGCTGGCCACAGCGCATCCCGCCAAATTCCCCGATGCGGTCGAAGCCGCGACAGGCACGCGCCCTGCGCTGCCGCCCCGCATGGCGGATCTGTTCGACAGGGCCGAGCGAATGACGCGGGTGCCTAATGATCTTGCCGCTTTAGAGGCGCTTGTGCGCGAAAGGATCGCCCGCTGATGCAGGCCCAGACACCGGCGATGAAAATGCCCTCTGCCCATGTGCAGATTTCCACCCTGCCCAATGGCCTACGCATCGTGACCGAGGCGATGCCGGGGCTCTTGTCGGCCTCTGTTGGCCTGTGGGTCATGGCAGGCGGGCGGCATGAGCGGGCGGATCAGAATGGCATTGCGCATTTCCTTGAACATATGGCCTTCAAGGGGACCACGCGGCGTAGCGCCCTGCAAATCGCGGAAGAGATTGAGGATGTGGGCGGCTATATCAACGCCTAT
>JALOTC010000143.1 GCA_025458085.1 Cypionkella sp.
ATGACGCAGAAGATCGTGTCGGATTGGCGCTCGGCCCCCAAGGGCAGCGACCTGAAGCCCGAAATCATCGTGATGAACCCGGCAACGGGTGAGCCGGTGCGGGCCGATAACGGCAACCCGATCAGCTATCCGATGTCGGTGGATGCGATCCTTTCGGTCGAAGACGGTCAGGACATTCGCCCCGGCGATGTTGTGGCGCGTATTCCGCGCGAAGGGGCCAAGACCAAGGACATCACCGGGGGTCTGCCCCGCGTGGCGGAATTGTTCGAAGCCCGTCGTCCGAAGGATCACGCGATCATCGCGGAAAGCGATGGCTATGTGCGCTTTGGCAAGGACTACAAGAACAAGCGCCGCATCACCATCGAGCCTGTGGATGAAACGCTGCAGCCGATGGAATACATGATCCCGAAGGGCAAGCACATTCCGGTTCAGGAAGGTGATTTCGTCCAGAAGGGTGATTACATCATGGACGGCAACCCCGCCCCGCATGACATTTTGCGGATCATGGGGATCGAGGCGCTGGCGAATTACATGATCGACGAGGTGCAGGAGGTCTATCGTCTGCAAGGCGTGAAGATCAACGACAAGCACATCGAAGTCATCGTGCGCCAGATGCTGCAAAAGCTGGAAATCCTCGACTCGGGCGATACCACCCTGCTGAAAGGCGAACAGGTGGAGCGGATCGAGCTGGAGGAAGAAAACGCCAAGGCGCGTGCCCGTGGCCTGCGCGAGGCGAAGGCCGAGCCGGTGCTGCTGGGGATTACCAAGGCATCGCTCCAGACGCGCAGCTTCATTTCGGCGGCGTCCTTCCAGGAGACCACCCGCGTGCTGACCGAGGCTTCGGTTCAGGGCAAGCGCGATAAGCTGGTGGGTCTGAAGGAGAACGTCATCGTGGGCCGTCTGATCCCGGCAGGGACAGGTGGCGCCACGAGCCGCGTGAAGAAGATCGCCGCCGACCGCGACCATGCGGTGATCGAGGCGCGGCGGTCGGATGCGGTGGATGCTCTGGCCGGGCCGACGGAGGCGTTTGACGCCACCAGCGGCGCGGGTCTGGCCGATGAGGTCTTTGACAGCCGGGATTGATCTGGCTTTAGCCTGAACATGGCCCCTGCCGGTTGCGCACCGGCGGGGGTTTTTCTTTGCGCAGGGCGCAAGGGCGGACAGACTCACCCTTTGCATGGCTCTTTCCGCAGGCGCGTCTTTGGAGTAAATTTGTGATCACGCCCGAAAAATATGTGATCACAAAGTTCAGAATTTCGGAGGGTTAGCGCTATTTTGCCCCTGCTGCGGCAAAGCGGACCGTGACAGGCTGAAAAAAACCGCTATTCAGAAACCCATAATCGAAGCGCGCCCCGGACCGGGAAACCTACGGGACAAGCCAGCGACGAAGGGAACCGATATGGCGAACGTCAAGCGGGTCGAAAGACCCCTTTCCCCGCATTTGCAGATTTACCGCTGGCAAGTGCCGATGCTGACCTCCATCCTGACCCGTATCACCGGAAACGGGCTGATTGTCGGCACGCTTTTGGCAGTGTGGTGGCTGCTTGCCGCCGCCACCTCGCCCGAATATTTCGCGCTGGCCAATGCGGTGGTGACAAGCTGGTTCGGTGATCTGGTCTTTGCCCTGTCGGCTTGGGCCTTGTGGTATCACTTCCTCGCCGGGTTGCGGCATCTGTACTATGATGCGGGCAAGGGCTTGGACATTCCCACGGCGGAAAAGCTGGGCTGGGCCTGCATCGGCGGGTCGGTCGTGCTGACCGTGATCACAATCCTTCTGGTGCAGTAAGGGGGCCGCCATGCGCTATTTGACAGATCGCAAGCGGGCCGTGGGCAAGGGGGCGTCTGGCACCGGGACGGAGCATCACTGGGCGATGACCGTTTCTTCGGTCGCGCTGGCGCTGATGCTGCCCGCGTGGCTTTACATCTTTGGCTCGGCCCTTGGTGGCACGCAGGACGAGGTGGTGGCGACCTTTGGTCGGCCCTTCCCCGCGATCCTGACCGCGCTGGTGCTGGTGGTGGGGATGCGCCATTTCATCGGCGGGGCGACCGTGATGATTGAAGATTATGCCCGCGGCACCGCGCGCAAGGCGGCCATCATCGGCGTGACTTGCCTTGGCTGGGCCGTTGTGGCGACGGGGCTTTTTGCGCTCGCCCGCATGGCGCTGTGACGGCGCGCGAAACAAGGACAAGACCATGAACGCCTATCCTTATGAAGTGCATGACTATGATGTGGTCGTGGTGGGGGCCGGTGGGGCCGGTCTGCGCGCGACGCTGGGCATGGCCGAACAGGGCCTGCGCACGGCCTGTGTGACCAAGGTCTTCCCGACGCGCAGCCATACGGTTGCGGCGCAGGGCGGTATTGCCGCGAGCCTTGGGAACATGGGGCCGGATAGCTGGCAGTGGCATATGTATGACACTGTGAAGGGTTCTGACTGGCTGGGCGATACGGATGCGATGGAATACCTCGCCCGCGAAGCGCCGAAGGCGGTTTATGAGCTTGACCATTACGGCGTGCCGTTTTCGCGCACCGAAGAGGGTAAGATTTATCAGCGCCCCTTTGGCGGCCATACGACCGAATTCGGCGAAGGCCCGCCCGTGCAGCGCACCTGCGCGGCGGCGGACCGCACGGGGCATGCCATTCTGCATACGCTTTATGGCCAGAGCCTGAAGAACAATGCGGAATTCTTTATCGAATATTTCGCGATTGATCTGATCATCACCGATGGGGCCTGCACCGGTGTGGTGGCGTGGAAACTGGATGACGGTACGATCCATGTGTTCAACGCGAAGATGACCGTGCTGGCGACCGGCGGCTATGGCCGGGCCTATTTCAGCGCGACAAGCGCCCATACCTGCACCGGCGATGGCGGCGGGATGGTGGCGCGGGCGGGTCTGCCCTTGCAGGATATGGAATTCGTGCAGTTCCACCCGACGGGGATTTATGGCTCTGGCTGCCTCATCACCGAAGGCGCGCGGGGCGAGGGCGGGTATCTGACCAACTCCAACGGCGAGCGGTTCATGGAGCGGTATGCGCCGCATTACAAAGACCTCGCGCCGCGCGATTATGTCAGCCGCTGCATGACGATGGAAATTCGGGAAGGCCGGGGCGTGGGCGCGAATGGCGACCATATCCATCTGCACCTGAACCACCTGCCGCGCGAAACACTGGAGGCGCGTCTGCCGGGGATCACGGAATCGGCGCGGATTTTCGCAGGCGTGGACCTGCATAAGGAACCGATCCCGGTGCTGCCGACCGTGCATTACAACATGGGCGGCATCCCCACGAACTATTGGGGCGAGGTGTTGAACCCCACGGCGGATGATCCGGACCGTATCTTCCCCGGCCTGATGGCGGTGGGGGAGGCGGGCTGTGCCTCGGTTCACGGGGCGAACCGCTTGGGTTCGAACAGCTTGATCGACCTTGTGGTGTTTGGCCGGGCTGCCGCCATTCGCGCGGGCGCGGTCGTGGACCGCAAGGCTGCTGTGCCTGCGACGAACAAGGGCGAAGTGGACAAGGCGCTGGCGCGGTTTGATGGCCTGCGCCATGCCAAGGGCGCGGTGCCGACGGCTGAGTTGCGGCTTGAGATGCAAAAGACCATGCAGTCGGATGCGGCGGTGTTCCGCACCGACAAGACGCTGGCCGAGGGCGAGGCCAAGATGACCGCGATTGCCGGCAAGATGGGCGATCTGTCGGTGACCGACCGCAGCATGGTGTGGAACAGCGATCTGATGGAGACGCTGGAACTGACCAACCTGATGCCCAATGCGCTGGCCACGATTTACGGGGCCCATGCCCGCAAGGAAAGCCGTGGTGCCCATGCGCATGAGGATTACCCCGCGCGCGATGATGCCAATTGGCGCAAGCATACGCTGGCTTGGGTCGATGGCGACAGGGTCACGCTCGACTATCGCCGCGTGATCACGGCGCCGCTCACCTCGGAAGAGGAAGGCGGGATCAGTCTGAAGAAGATCGCCCCGGCAGAGCGGAAGTTCTGATGGAAAAGGGCGCGGCAAATGCGCGGGCTTCCGCCTCTGGCCCTTTGGGCCGGGTGCGGGGGGCTGCGCAGGGGGGGCGCTTGGGTCATGCTGGGGGGGAAACCTTCCCAAGGAGCGTGACCATGCCCCGGATCTTTGCCTTTGCCCTTCTCCCCCTGGCCGCGATGGTGCTTGCCGCCTGTGATCCGCAACAAGCCGCCGATGCCGTTGGCCGCAGGGCTGCGGCGACTGTGGTGCTGCCGGTGGTGCAGCGCGACCTGCCCACGCCCGAGGCGCGGCAGGTGACGGGATGCATTATCCAGAACGCGCGGGCCGATGAGGTGCAAGCCTTGGCCCGCGATGTGGCGGTGGTGGCCGGCACGCTGACCGAAGCGAATATCCGCACGATTGCCAACCGTCCCGAGACGCAGGCCTGTTTCACCGCCAACCGTGTGGCATGGAGGGGGTGAGGATGCGTGTGTTGATCGCCCTTGCGCTGCCTGTGCTGCTGGTTGCCTGTGGCCCCGTGCCGCTGCCGCAGGCGGAGCGCGAGTGTTTGCAGCGCGCGCTTTTGGCCCAGCAACCCCGAGGGAAAGTGGGCCTTGGCATCGATTCCACGGGCCGGACGCGCGGCCAGTTCGAAATGACGGTGACGTCTGATTTCGTCATGGGCCGTGACCCCTCGGCCGTTTATGACATCTGTGTTCAGCAAAAATCCGGGCAGGTGCCAAGCCGCCCGCTCTACTCGTTCCCCGAATGGAAGGGATAAGCCATGGTCCAGTTGACGCTTCCGAAAAATTCGCAGGTCCGCACCGGCAAGACCTGGCCCAAGCCCGAAGGGGCCAAGAACCTGCGCAAGTTCCAGATTTACCGCTGGAACCCCGATGACGGGAAGAACCCGCAGGTCGATACCTATTTCATCGATCTGGATGATTGCGGGCCGATGGTTCTGGATGCGCTCATTTACATCAAGACCAAGATCGACCCGACGCTGACCTTCCGCCGGTCCTGCCGCGAGGGGATTTGCGGGTCTTGTGCGATGAACATCGACGGGATCAACACGCTGGCCTGTATCTATGGGCTGGATGAGATCAAGGGCGATGTGAAGATCTATCCGTTGCCGCATATGCCGGTGATCAAGGACCTGATCCCTGACCTGACCCATTTCTATGCCCAACATGCCAGCATCATGCCGTGGCTGGAGACCAAAACGAACCGCCCGGCCAAGGAATGGCGCCAGTCGATCGAGGATCGCAAGAAGTTGGACGGGCTGTATGAATGCGTCATGTGCGCCTCCTGCTCTACCTCTTGCCCGTCCTATTGGTGGAATGGCGACAAGTATCTTGGCCCGGCGGCCTTGCTTCATGCCTATCGCTGGATCATTGACAGCCGGGACGAGGCGACGGGCGAGCGTCTGGATGCGCTGGAGGACCCGTTCAAGCTCTATCGCTGCCATACGATCATGAACTGCGCCAAGACCTGCCCCAAGGGGCTGAACCCGGCCAAGGCGATTGCCGAGATCAAGAAGATGATGTGGTGGCAACGCCGCCGTTCTGGTTTGTCGCGGCTGTGCCGATGGCGGCAGGAGCGCGCGGCGGGGCGGTGGCGCTGTGCGTCCTGCGGGGCAGTGGTCGTGGATCGGGGCGATCTGGCGCCGAACCTATGCCTCAGGCGCGGCTGAGGCGACAGGTTAGAACCACTGGCCCGGTTCCATCAGGCCGAGGTCCATCAGTTGCTGGCTGTGCCATTCGAAGGGCACCGAATTGCGCCAGCGGAAATCCGTGATCTCGTAGCGCGAGCCGGGGTTCGAGCGCAGGGCCTTGGCGGTGCGGAACGACGCCAGCGCGGTCGTCAGATTGTTGTGCCACGGGCAGGCATAGGTGTTCATCTCTTCATCGCTGAGCGTGAAATCGGGCCGCAGGCGAAGGCCGGGTTTCGCGCGGAACAGGCAGATGCGGTCGATCTTGCGCCGGTCACTGGGCACATGTTCTTCGAACCGCCAGCGCAGGCCGCCAAAGAAATCGAGCTGGCGTTCCTTGGGGTGGTTGTGATTGGCCGGATCCGGGCGGCCAAGGGCGTAGTAGCCCGAGCGGTCCAGATGCGCGTCTTGCAAGGAGACGGCATTGGGATGGGAGGCCAGATCCCCGGCATAGAGATCAATGACATAGGTCAGCAGCGCCTCGCGTCGTTCTTCGGCATGGAAGGCGATGAGTTCGCGGATGTTGCGTGTTTCGCAGAAGGGGTGAAACAGGTACTCGCCGTTGAAGCAGTAAAAGAGCCAGGTGCCTGGTGCCGCCTCGATCACACGGTTGACAGCGGCGGGCAGGGCGCCTTCGGCATGGACATCGTGGTCGATCCGCTGGATCGTCTCTTCCAAAGCCGATGGCAAGCTGATTTGGTCCGGGGCGAGGAGGAGGATGTCGCGAAAGCCGATCTTTTGGTAATGGCGGATCGTCGTCTCCACCTCCACCTCGTCCTCGGCCATGATGATCGCGACCGGGCCTTTGGCAAGGCGGGCCGCGTCTGTGGCGATGAAGGCGGAAAGGGTGGGATGGCGCATGACACTCGTCTTTTTCGACGGGAGGAGATTCCCCGAAGCGGGCGGGTCATGCAAGCCCTTTCCCTGCCGCGTTGCGACTGGCCCTCGTGTCGTGTAGAAGCGCGGGCCAAGCCTTGGGGATGCGCGCCATGACGGAACCGAAGAAGCTTTTCATCAAGACTTATGGCTGTCAGATGAATGTCTATGACAGCGAGCGCATGGCTGAGGCTATGGGCGCGGAAGGCTATGTCCTGACCGAAGCCGCCGAAGAGGCGGATATGGTGCTGCTGAATACTTGCCATATCCGGGAAAAGGCGAGTGAGAAGCTTTATTCCGACCTTGGCCGCCTGCGCCCGTTGAAAGAGGCGCGGCCTGATCTGAAGATCGGGGTTGCAGGCTGTGTGGCACAGGCAGAGGGCGAGGAGATTCAGCGCCGGATGCCTTTGGTCGATATCGTGGTGGGGCCACAGGCGTATCACCGTTTGCCGCAATTGGCGCGGGCGGGGGGCAAGCAGGTCGATACCGATTTCCCCGAAGAGGACAAGTTTGACCATCTGCCCGAGCGCAAGGCGCTGCGGGGGCCGACGGCCTTTTTGACGGTGCAGGAAGGCTGCGACAAGGTGAGCCGTGGAGTGCGCGAGATCACGCTTCTGGGTCAGAATGTGAATGGCTACCATGGTGCGGGCGAGGGGGGCGATTGGACGCTGGGCCGGCTGATCCGCGCTTTGGCCAAGATCGAGGGGTTGGACCGCATCCGCTATACCACGAGCCACCCCAATGACATGGATGATGATCTGATTGCCGCGCATGGGGATGTGGCGCAACTGATGCCCTATCTGCATCTGCCGGTGCAATCGGGCAGTGACCGCATCCTGAAGGCGATGAACCGCAAGCATACGCGGGAGCAGTATTTCCGTTTGGTGGAGCGGATCCGGGCGGCGCGGCCCGATATCCTGTTGTCGTCGGATTTCATCGTAGGCTTTCCCGGAGAGACGGATCAGGATTTCGCCGATACGATGGATCTGATCCGTCAGGTGGGCTTTGGGGCGGCCTTCAGCTTCAAATATTCCGCCCGTCCCGGCACGCCGGCGGCCGAAAAGGCCCCGGTGGCCGCGGATGTGGCCGATGCGCGGTTGCAGGAGTTGCAGGCGCTGATCCTTGAACAGCAGCGCGCGGCGCAAGTGGCGATGGTGGGGCGCGAAGTGGCGGTTCTGTATGAAAAGCCCGGCCGCCTGCCGGGGCAGATGGTGGGCAAGTCCGACCATCTGCATGCGGTGCATGTGCAGGACCCTGCGGGCAAGGTTGGCGAATTGGTGCGGGTGCGGGTGACGGCCTCTGCCCCGAATTCGCTGGCGGCGGAACGGTTGGATTGATTCACAACCGGCATGGCTTTTGGCAATTGTTCCCTCTGACGGGACAATTGCCGGTGCTGACGCAAGATATTGCGGCAGTCTAGGGTGGAAAGGTCAAGGGAAAGCCCCAAAGATGCCAAATTTTCCTTTACATCTTTGATATCCGGCTGCATTCCTTAGACTTAAGTCTATGCGTATTGGTCAAGCGGGAGGGGCTGCAGCGGTGGAAAGGTTTTCCAAAGGACTGCGGGGTATCCTCGGGGGAATGGTTTTGGCGGCTGGCCTTTCGGTTTCGACCGCGGCTGTTGCGCAAAATGCGCCTGAGGTCGTAGGGCAGATCGAATGGGGTGTGTGGATCGACGATGACGGTTGCATGCACTGGTGGGCGGACGGCGGTCTGGAAGGCTATATGGTGCCGCGCCGCAACCCGGCGAATGGAAAGCCTGTCTGTCTGAAGAAGAACACCTGTCTGGTGGAAAACACCGATACGCTTTTTGCGACCGATAGCGCCACGCTGACGCAGCATGGGCATCAGCGGTTGCGGGCATTCTTCCAGCAGGCCGGGGCTTTTGGCTATGCGATCTATGGCCATACCGATAGCCGTGCCTCTGATGAATATAACATTCGGCTGTCCGAGCGCCGCGCGGCGGCTGTGGCGACGGTGGCCCGGTCGGTCGGTGCGCATGTCGAGCGTGAGATCGGATTTGGAGAGCGCCAGCCCATCGCCACGAACAGCACCGCCGCAGGCATGCAGCAGAATCGTCGCGTTGAAGTCGTCTGTTATCGGTGGTGAGGGATAGGGCCATGACCTTCAGAGTTATTGCTGTTCTGGCGGGTGTCTCGATCCTTGCGGGATGTGTCGGGACGGATGGGCTTACCCCCTATCGCGGTGACCCCAATACTGTCATCGCCACGGGCATTGACCGTGGGCGTGATAGCGGTGTGCTGCGAAATGGCGTGGCCGCGATCGCCTATGATCCCGATGGGTGCCAGAACTGGATCATGGATGATGGTGTGGAGGGCTACTCCACCCCGCGTTACGATCCGGTTTCCGGCTTGCCCGTCTGTAATGATCGCTTCCCGCCCGGCACGGTGCTGGCCAATGAGCTTGGCACCTATCAGACGGGGACGGAGGGGATTCGCGATTATGTGCCGGGGCCGGGGATCAGAACGGTCGTCCGTCGCGGCGGGCAGTAATCTCTCCACTCGGCAAGAGCACAGGGCCACGGGAAACCGTGGCCTTTTGCTTTTCGGACCCGGGGCCTGTGGCGAGGGGATGCGGAAAATCTCATCACGCGCTCCTCGTCCGAGGGGGAAACCGCGCCACATCTGATTTGCACCCTTGCCAGATGATGTGACCGGGCGCACACTCTCTACAGGCCCTAGATAAAAGGAGACCTCCTTGGGCATCAGCGCGCTGACCCCCCCGACCAAGGCCGAGGATATTGTGGAACTTGTCCTCGAATTTCCGGACAACCGGTTGTTGATCGATCTGTGCGGTGAATATGACCGCAACCTTGCCCAGATCGAACATCAGATGGGGGTTCATATCCTCCGACGGGGAAACCGTCTGGCTGTCGTGGGTGACAAGGGCGCGCGCGAACAGGCCGCAGGGGTTCTGCGCAGCATCTATGCCCGGCTGGAGGCCGGGCGCGGTGTGGGCGCAGGCGATATTGACGGGATGATGCGGCTGGGCAGCGCGGCTGCGCCAGAGGGCGAGCAGATCGAACTTTTCTCGACCGGGATGGAGCTTCGGACCCGTAAGAAGCCGATTGAGCCGCGGACCGAGGCGCAGAAAGCCTATGTCGCGAATCTCTTTCAGAATGAGCTTGGTTTCGGGATCGGGCCTGCGGGCACGGGCAAGACCTATCTGGCCGTGGCGGTCGGGGTGACCATGTTCATCTCGGGCGCGGTGGAGAAGATCATCCTGTCCCGTCCGGCAGTGGAGGCGGGGGAGCGCCTTGGCTTCCTGCCCGGTGATATGAAGGAGAAGGTCGATCCTTACATGCAGCCGCTTTATGACGCGCTGAACGACTTTCTGCCCGCCAAGCAGGTGCAGAAGTTGATGGAGGAAAAGCGAATCGAGATCGCGCCCTTGGCCTTCATGCGGGGGCGGACGCTTTCGAATGCTTTCGTCGTGCTGGATGAGGCGCAGAATGCCACGACCATGCAGATGAAGATGTTCCTGACCCGTCTGGGCGAAGGCAGCCGCATGGTGATTACGGGCGATCGCACGCAGATTGACCTGCCGCGCGGGGTGGCCAGTGGCCTCGCCGAGGCGGAGCGCATCCTGAAAGGCGTGAAGGGCGTGAGCTTCAATTACTTCACGTCGAAGGATGTGGTGCGCCACCCCTTGGTCGCGCGGATCATCGAGGCTTATGAATCCGACGAGGCAAAGGGCGCGTGAAGCGGCTTGTCCGGCGGCGCGGGCCGCGTTAAGGCCCGCGCATGGAACCGCTTGTGGATTGCATCATCGAGGATGACCGCTGGGAGGCTTTGGGGCTGGAGCCCTTGGCCGATCGGGCTGTGCGCGCAGCACTTGCGCATCTTGGCTTGGGGGCGGAAGGCTATACGCTGTGCCTCATGGCTTGCGATGATGCGCGGATTGCGGAATTGAACGCGGAATTTCGCGGCAAACCCACGCCCACGAATGTGCTGAGCTGGCCATCCGAGGAGCGCGGGGCCGAATCCCCCGGTGCGGAGCCGGACCTTCCTGAGCCGGGACCGGCGGAGATGCCCGAGGAATTGGGCGATCTGGCGATTTCATGGGAGACCTGCGGCGCAGAGGCGGAAGCGGCGGGCAAGCCCATGGCCGACCATGTGACCCATCTGATTATTCATGGATTTCTGCACCTTCTGGGCTATGACCATATCGATGATGCGGATGCCGAAGTGATGGAAGGGCATGAGGTCGCGATACTTGCATCGCTTGGCCTAGATAGCCCATATTAGCGCGGCATCCGCGGGACGGGTGTGTTGCCGGAAAAGGACCGATGGGCAGTAGCAGCGACGGATCGACCGCAGCGCAGGGCGCGCTTGCGATAGGACAGGGTGACGACGACGCGGAGCAGCGGAACAGGGGGACGCGTCTGCCCCGCAACTGGCAAGCGCGCCGGGGCAGATGCCGGGCCTTTCGGTGCTGCGCCGTCTGCGTGTGGATGATGTGGCGATTCCCAAGGCCGAGGTTGTGGCCGTGCCCATCGACATCAGCCGTGATGAATTGGTGGAAGTGTTCCGCGAACATGGGTTTTCGCGTCTGCCGGTTTACAAGGGCACGATGGACCATCCGCAGGGGCTTGTCCTGTTGAAGGACCTTGCCTTGCAGCACGGTTTCGGCGCCTCGGGCCGGTTTTCCTTGCGCAAGTTGCTGCGCCCGGTGCTGTATGCGCCGCCGTCGATGCCGACGGGCGTTCTGCTGCAAAAGATGCAGCGCGAGCGGGTGCATATGGCACTGGTCATCGACGAATATGGCGGGGTGGATGGGCTTGTCACCATCGAGGACCTGATCGAGACCGTGATCGGCGAAATCGAGGATGAGCATGACGAAGCAGAAGGCGCGTTGTGGAAAGAGGAAAAGCCCGGCGTGTATCTGGCGCAATCCACCGCTCCGCTGGAGGAATTCGAGGCGCTAATCGGTCTGCGGCTGCGCGCCGATGAAGAGGATGAGGAGATCGATACGCTGGGTGGTCTGGTCTTTGTCCGCACGGGCCGGGTGCCGGCGCGGGGCGAGGTTGTGCCGCATGAAAGCGGGATCGAATTCGAGGTAATCGATGCCGACCCTCGCCGGATCAAGCGGTTGAGGGTGCGCTTGCCCGCTGCTTGTGCCGCATGAAAGCGGGATCGAATTCGAGGTAATCGATGCCGACCCTCGCCGGATCAAGCGGTTGAGGGTGCGCTTGCCCGCTGCCGTGGCTGCGCGGCAGGCCGAGACCGAGGCGCGGGAGGCTGCCGCGTCTTGAGGGCGCCGCGCCTTGCCTCTTTTCCCGGCTGGCGTGCCGCTGGCTGGGATGCCTTGGCGGGGGCAAGCATCGCCTTGGCGCAGGCCCCCTTCTTGGCCTGGTATCTGGCCTTTCCGGGCCTGATCTGGGCGATCTGGCGCATGGCGCGGCCTGCGACGGTGGCG
>JALOTC010000144.1 GCA_025458085.1 Cypionkella sp.
CTCCGCCTGATCCTGCCTCTGCCCATCCCCTCTTTCATCTGTTCCCAAATATCCTCGGGAGGGGTCCGGGGAGGGCAGAAAGCCCTCCCCGGGGTATATCTAAGAGAGGGTAGGGTCGGGCAGACAGCCCTGCCCGGGGTATATCCAAGGGAGATCGGGGGAGGGCAGACAGCCCACCCGGTGGCAACTCACGCCCAGAACCGTTCCGCCCTTCAGCCCGTCACTTCGTCAGGATCAACTTCCCCTGCCGGGTGATCCGCAGGCTATAGACCATGCCATTGAGCAAAATCCGCGCCTCGCGCCCGCCCTTGGTCAGCGTGGTGGCCTCATGCAGTGGCAGGTCACCGGGGCTGCGCCGCCCAACCTCAGGTCCGGGCGCGCATTCATCTTGCGCCCTCCAACCGGTCCAACAGATGCGCCAGCGGCGCGGGCGGCAACAGTCCCGCCAGCGACAGGCGCAAAATTTCGGCAAAATCCGCCCGGTCAGAGGGCGGGGCCAATGGGCTGGGCAAGGGTGCGGCGCGGGATGTCATGGAGCCTCCATCAAATTGCGGGATCAAGGTCATGGCTCGCCCGGTCGGACTGGCTGAGGTAATAACTGACTTAAAAAGTCGGAAATGTAAACCCCCTCCCACCTTTTTCGTTCCGGGCTGTTGAACCGCCCCGCTTTCTGCTAGATTCCCCGCAAGTCACGAAAGGCCCTGATCATGGCAGACCTCAAACCCAAACTCACCGCGATCGACCCGGTCTGGACGCGCATCTGCGAAGAGGCGCAGGGCGCGGTTGGCGACGACCCGGTTCTGGGCGGGATGATCCACGCCTCCATCCTGCACCATCCCACGATGGAACAGGCGCTCGCCTATCGCTTCTCCTTCAAACTCGCCAATGCCGAAATGGGCGAACAAATCCTGCGCGAAATCGCGGATCAGGCTTACCGCGCCGACCCCGACCTTGGGGCCGCCGCGCGCGCCGATATGATGGCCGTTTATGACCGCGACCCCGCCTGCCACCGCTTCCTGCAACCCATGCTCTTCTTCAAGGGCTATCAGGCGGTGCAGGCCTACCGCATCGGCAACTGGCTCTGGCGGCAGGGGCGGCGCGATCTGGCCTATTTCGTGCAAATGCGCGTGTCCGAGGTGTTTGGCGTCGATATCCACCCCGCCGCCCGCATCGGCCGCGGGTTGATGATCGACCATGCCCATTCCATCGTGATCGGCGAAACGGCGGTGGTGGGCGATAATGTCTCCATGCTCCATTCCGTCACCCTTGGCGGCACGGGGAAGGAAGATGGCGACCGCCACCCCAAAATCGGCGATGGCGTGCTGATCGGGGCCGGGGCCAAGGTGCTGGGCAACATCACCATTGGCCGCTGCTGCAAGATCGCGGCTGGCTCGGTCGTCCTGACCGATATTCCCCAGAACAAAACCGTGGCAGGCGTGCCCGCCCGCATCGTGGGCGATGCCGGCTGCTCGCAACCCGCCATGTCGATGGATCAGAAACTGACGGGCTGCGTCGACTGCGGCTAAGGCCGCTCTCCCGCCCCAAAGCAAAAGGCCCGGGAAACCCCCGGGCCTTTCCTTTTCTGCAAAGCCCGATCAGGCCAGCATCGACATCGGGTTTTCCAAAGCCTCGACCACGGCAGCAAGGAACTGCGCGCCAAGCGCCCCGTCAATGACCCGGTGATCGACCGAAAGTGTCATCGACATCACGGTCGCCACGCCCACCGATCCATCGGCCTTGACCACCGGCTGCTTGATCCCCGCACCCACCGCCAGAATGGACCCATGCGGCGGATTGATCACCGCATCAAAGTTTTCCACCCCGAACATGCCAAGGTTCGAAATCGCGAAACTCCCGCCCTGATATTCATGGGGCGCCAGCTTCTTGGTCTTGGCGCGGGTGGCCAGATCCTTCATCTCTGCCGAAAGCGCGGACAGCGACTTCTGATGGGCATCGCGCAGCACAGGCGTGAAAAGGCCCCCTTCCACCGCCACGGCCACCGCCACATCCGATGGCTTCAGCTTCAGGATCCGGTCGCCCGCCCAAACCGCATTGCAATCGGGCACCTGTTGCAGCGCAAGGGCGCAGGCCTTGATGATAAAATCATTGACCGAAAGCTTCACGCCACGCCCTTCCAGCGTCTTGTTCAACTCTCCGCGGAAGGCCATCAGCGCATCCAACTGCACCGACCGGCGCAGATAGAAATGCGGGATGGTCTGCTTGGCCTCGGACAGCCGCGCCGCAATCGTCCGGCGCATCCCGTCCAGCGACACTTCCTCAAAGGCGCGGTCAGCATAAAGCTTCTTGATCGCCTCTGCTGACGGTGCCGCAGGCGCAGCCGCCGCTGCCGCCGGGGCAGGGGCAGGGGCAGGGGCCGCCATAGCCGCCGGGGCCGCAACCGCCGCAGGCTTCGCGGCAGAGGCGGTCAGCCCCTCCACATCCGCCCGCACGATCCGCCCATGCGGGCCAGAGCCTGCCACAGTCGTCAGATCAATGCCCTTCTCCTTGGCGATCCGCCGCGCAAGGGGCGAGGCAAAGACCCGCGCGCCAGCAGCCACGGGTGCCGCAACAGAGGTAGCCACGGGGGCCGCAGCAGGTGCAGCGACAGGGGCAGCAGCCGCCGCCGGGGCAGGGGTCTTGGCCGGGCTTGCCGCCGCGGCAGAGGCATCCTCACCCTCTTCCAACAGCACCGCGATTGGCGTGTTCACTTTCACGCCCGCCGTCCCCGCGGCCACCAGAATCTTGCCGACGATTCCCTCGTCCACCGCCTCGAATTCCATCGTGGCCTTGTCCGTCTCGATCTCGGCGATGATCTGGCCCGATTTGACCGCATCACCCTCTTTCACCAGCCATTTCGCCAGCGTGCCTTCCTCCATCGTCGGGGAAAGCGCAGGCATCAGAACTTCGGTTGCCATGTCGTTCCCTCCTTAGCGATAGCAGACGGATTTCACCGCCGTGACGATTTCGGCAGGCGTGATCAGCGCATATTTCTCAAGGTTCGCGGCATAGGGCATCGGCACATCCTTGCCCGTGCAGGTCACCACCGGCGCGTCAAGGTAGTCAAACGCCCGCTGCATGATCGTCGCGGCCAGATGGTCGCTGATCGACGCCACGGGGAAGCCTTCCTCCACCGTCACACACCGGTTCGTCTTCTGAACCGAGGCAAGCACGGTGTCATAATCAATGGGCCGCAACGTGCGCAGGTTGATGACTTCCGCGCTGATCCCTTCCTTCGCCAGTTCCTCAGCCGCCGCCAGCGCATGGGCCACGCCAATGCCAAAGCTGACCAAGGTCACATCGCTGCCCGTCCGCATGATGGATGCCTTGCCAAAGGGAATGGTGAAATCATCCCCCACAGGCACCTCAAAGCTGCGCCCATACAGGATTTCATTTTCAAGGAAGATCACCGGGTTCGGGTCCCGAATGGCTGATTTCAAGAGGCCCTTCGCATCCGCCGCCGAATAGGGCATGCAGACCCGCAGCCCCGGCACATGGGCATACCATGCCGCATAATCTTGGCTGTGCTGCGCCGCAACCCGCGCCGCCGCCCCATTCGGGCCACGAAACACCATGGGCGACCCCATCTGCCCGCCCGACATATACAGCGTCTTGGCGGCCGAGTTGATGATATGGTCAATCGCCTGCATGGCGAAGTTGAAGGTCATGAATTCGACAATCGGCTTCAACCCGCCCCAGCTTGCGCCCACGGCAATGCCGGCAAAGCCATGTTCAGTGATCGGCGTATCGACCACGCGCTTTGCGCCGAACTCATCCAACAGGCCTTGGGAAATCTTGTAAGCGCCCTGATATTCGCCCACCTCTTCCCCCATCAGGAAGACGGTCGGGTCCGCGCGCATCTCCTCCGCCATCGCCTCGCGCAGCGCCTCGCGCACGGTCATGGTCTTGGTCGCCACACCTTCGGGCAGGTCGGTATGCGGCCAGCCGGCCGCAACGGTCAGGGGCGCAGGCGCAGCCGCCACGGCAGGCACCGCCGCAGGGGCAGGGGCCGCAGCCACGGGGGCCGCCGCCGCTGGCGCAGGGGCCGCAGAGGCAGAAGCATCCTCGCCCTCTTCCACAAGCACCGCGATCGGCGTATTCACCTTCACGCCCGCCGTGCCTTCGGCCACAAGGATGCGGCCCACAACGCCCTCATCCACGGCCTCGAATTCCATCGTGGCCTTGTCCGTCTCAATCTCGGCGATGATCTGGCCTGCCTTCACGGCATCGCCTTCCTTCACCAGCCATTTCGCCAAAGTGCCTTCTTCCATCGTGGGCGAAAGCGCGGGCATCAATACTTCGGTTGCCATCTGTCATTCCCCCCTTAGGCGTAAATATCCGTCCAAAGCTCGCTCAACGGCGGCTCCGGGCTGTCTTTCGAGAATTCGGCCGCCTCATTGACGATGGCCTTGATCTCCTTGTCGATCGCCTTCAGGTCCTCGTCGCTTGCATGGCCCCCGGTCAGCAGCAGATCGCGCACCTGCTCGATCGCATCCTTTTCCGACCGCATCTTTTCCACTTCTTCCCGCGTGCGATACTTCGCCGGGTCAGACATCGAATGGCCGCGATAGCGATAGGTCATCATCTCAAGGATATACGGCCCCTTGCCCGCGCGGCAGTGCGCCACGGCCTTTTCGCCCGCAGCCTTCACGGCCAGAACATCCATCCCGTCAACCTGCTCGCCCGGAATGCCATAGGCCAAACCACGGCCAAAGAGCGTGGTCGATTTGGTCGACCGCTTCACGCTCGTCCCCATCGCATAGCCGTTGTTTTCAATCACGAAAATCACCGGAAGCGCCCAAAGCTCGGCCATGTTATAGGTCTCATAGACCTGACCTTGGTTTGCCGCGCCATCGCCGAAATAGGTGAAGGTCACATTGTCATTGCCAAGGTATTTGTCAGCAAAGGCCAGCCCCGCCCCCAGCGGGACCTGCGCGCCCACGATCCCGTGGCCACCATAGAAATGCCGCTCTTTCGAGAACATATGCATGCTCCCGCCCTTGCCCTTGGAGTAGCCACCAATCCGGCCGGTCAGTTCCGCCATCACGCCCTTGGCATCCATGCCGCAGGCCAGCATATGCCCGTGATCGCGATAGCTCGTCACCCGCTTGTCGCCTTCCTTGGTCGCGGCCTCAAGGCCCACAACCACGGCTTCCTGCCCGATATAGAGGTGGCAAAAGCCACCAATCAGGCCCATCCCATACAGCTGCCCCGCCTTTTCTTCAAAGCGGCGGATCAAAAGCATCTCGCGGTAATATTTCAGCAGCTCGTCCTTCGAGGCATTGGGCCTCTCGGCGGGTTTCTTCGCGGCCATCTGCGGCATCCTCCCGTTGGTGGCGAAATCCGTTGGCAAAAGTAGTTCAACGTTAAACCATCCCTACAACATCGGAGATTGCAGGTCAAAATGGAAAATCCCTGCGCCAAACGCATGGCATACATGCGCCCCACGCATTACGCGGGGTGCGGCAGATCAGGTCAGATTGTCCGGAAATCCCGCTCAGCGGATCACGATTTCATCCGCGCGCACATAGCCCAGCACATCGCGCAGCTGTTCGTCCAAGAGATCAAGGTCCAGATAATGGTCCGACAGGCGGGTGGTCAGATTGGTCATATTTCCACCTGCCGCAGCACGCCATAATCGCCCTGCACCGCGGCAAAGGTGAAATAGACACCCAGCGTTGCCAGCAGGATCAGATAAAGAATGCCCCCAATCGCGGGACGTGCGCCTGCCAAGCTCATGCGATCTGACTGCCTTGCCACTCTTGCTGCCTCGGCGTGACTCTTCTGGTCCCGCTTTCTGCGAATCATGGCATATGATTCGGGCAAAGGGAATCCCCGCCAGATGGATGTTTGTTCCGCTCACGATCTTTTTCGCTGGCGATCAAGATCGGGCCAGTCCATCCGACCCTTACGCTTTGGGATCACCCTCGGGGAGGGCTGTCTGCCCTCCCCGAACCCCTCCCGAGGATATTTAGAAACAGATGAAGATAGGGGAGAAGGAAAGGGGAGTCGCTGACTTACCCCGCGATGGAGGCGGCATGGATCGAGGCGATGGCCTCGCCCAGAACCGCGTCGAATTCCGCATCCGTTTGCTGCGCGCTCAACCCTTCGGTAAGGGCGCGGCTGAAACTGGCGATGATGCCACGGTTGCGGGCCAAGATCGCATTGGCCGCCTCGCGGCTATGCCCGCCCGAGAGGGCCACGACCTTCAGCACCTTGGGGTGATCCACCAAGGGGGCATAGAAATTCTCCGCGCTCGGCAGCGACAGTTTCAGCATCACCTGCACGCCCTCCGGCAGGCCGTCCAGATGGCGCAGAAGTTCCGCGCGCAGGATCGCCTCCGCCTCAGCCTTATCAGCGATGGAGATGGTCACCTCCGGCTCGATGATCGGCATCAAGCCATGCGCCAGCACTTGCCGCGCCACATCGAACTGCTGCGCCACCACCGCCGCGATCCCCGCCGGATTGGCCGCGGAAATCACCGACCGTTCCTTGGTGCCGAAAATGCCCGCCGCCTTGGCCCGCGTCAGCAGCGCATCCAATTCCGGCATCGGCTTCATCACCTGACAGCCGTCCTTTTCCGCCTCCAGCCCCTTGTCGATCTTCAGGAACGGCACGACATGGCGGTTGTCCCACAGATATTTGGCCGTCGGCACGCCATCGACCGTGCGGTCCATCGTCTGCTCAAACAGGATCGCCCCCACCACCTTTTCGCCCGAAAAGGCCGGGCTCTTGATGATCCGCGCGCGCATCGCATGGATCAGGTCGAACATCTCGGCCTCAGACCCATAGGCGCTTTCCTCCACCCCATAAAGCCGCAGCGCCTTGGGGGTGGACCCACCCGATTGGTCCAGCGCGGCAATGAACCCGCGGCCAGAGCGG